>JACDAE010000312.1 GCA_013695595.1 Ktedonobacteraceae bacterium
TACATCCAGACCTTGGACAATGGCCGCGGGTGGCATGAAACCCTCTCCTGGGCGGAAGCGCGCAGCAATGTGCATGGAGTAGACACGGGGGCCGTCAATGATGTCTTCAACTGTGATGGCCATGAACTCTCCAGCAATCTGTGCGGGGAAGCCGATGATGAAGCCTGGGGTCGCATCGTCGTGGGGCAGCGGACCGCCGTGACCAATGGGGTCACCTCCACCTGGACCTATCACTATTATTTGCGCACGAGCTGGCCAGCCCCGCCCTGCGCCAACTGTCTGCAAGGGGATACCTGGGCGAACCAGAACGATGGCGACTTTGCCGACTACTACAACGCCACCTTTACGGGCTTCGATTCAGCACAGGTCATCAATCCCGACAATACCAACGACATTGCGTTCTTTGCCTCCTCCGATGGCTGGGGGCTGGCGGAAAGCAGTTTCCAGTGCTATGTGACAGGAGGTCACTGCAACACGGCGCCCTACTGGAATCCCAATCCGGGCATGGCCGGTAGCCTTCTCATGGAGCAACATTGGAGCGCAGCAAGCAAGCTGGTCTCTGTCTCGAAAAACACCTATGCCATGAACTGTCCCCCGCCTGGGGTTAGCCACAGCAACAATATCAACACCGGTCTGGACAATCCTGGCAGCACACAGTTGAGCAGCGAACTAGATCAGAACAATCCCGTGGTGGTCTGTGATCCCCGCCTGACGCAAGCCGACCACTACCAGGTCGATGGCGTCACCGACATGTATGGCTATCTCACCGATGCCCGCGTGCTCCACCAGCAGACGAATTACACCTATGATGGGGATAATCAAGGTCCCAACCGCACAGTTGGCTATGATTACGGCAATGTCAGCAAGGTCGATACGACCGGCAATGTGGACGCGACCGGCAGCCATGCCGCCACCTCGCATATGGTGACCACCTCCACCTACTATCCCAACGACAATCTGGCTGGGGGCATCTACCTCACCAATCGGCCTGCCCAGCAACAAAAGCAGGATAGCACTGGCACGGTGCTCGCCTGTAGCCAGAATATCTATGGTGCCAACACGAATGTGACCACGCCACCGACCGTTCCAGGTGCCACCCAGGCACTGATGTATACCACGAATGGCGGATGTACCGGCACGACCATCACGGTGAAACATGCCTACGATGTTTCAGGCAATCCAATCGGGAACATCGATGGAGACACCCATCTGGGCTGTACTGTTGGCTCTACGCAATATAGTGCCTGTGCCACCTATGACAGCTTTGGCTCCCATCTCATCAGCGCAGCCAACGCCAAAAATCAAATTACCTCCTCCAGTTATGATAGCAGCGCAGCAGGTGGCTTTGGGCAATGGGTCACTGCCACGACTGAAGCCAATGGGCAGACCACCTCGTTCCACTATGATGTCCTGAGTCGCCTGACAACCGCTATTCAGCCAGGTGATAGCACCAGTAGCCCGACGGTTGCCTTTGCATATATTAACACCTGTACCAATGGCACCACTACTCCCTGCCTGGAACTGGATACCAGCATACGGACAACTACCGGAGGACCCACCACTACTACAAGACAATGGTACGATGGGTGGGGTCATCTGGTTGAAACGCGAGCCCCGAGTGCATCGAGTGGTTCAGACCTCATCACCTATACCATCTACGATGCCATGGCACGGCCCACGACCAAGAGTCTGGCCTATAGCGTCCCCACGAGTAGTGGCTACATTACACCCGATCTGACCAAAGCGCGATCTGTCACGGCCTACGATGCCTCAGGGCGTCCACTTGGCCAGGTGACCTATAGTGATCAAAATAATGGCACGTACATCGTGCTGAGCACCAGCATCAGCTATACCGTGGCGCAGGGTGTCACGGGGCTGAGCAGTGAGAACAGCAATGCCTATGAGCAGACCATCACGCTGGATGCCTACAATCATCAGAGCATCAGCTATAGTGACGCGTTGGGACGCGAACGCTATACGCAAGTCTTTAGTGGCACCAATCCCTATAGCGTGGTCCGCACCGTTGGGACGAACTACGATGGCCTGGGTGACGCGGTCCTGGTGCAGACCTTTGACCACACAGCTACCGCGCAAGCCACCCAGAGTGCCACCTTTGACGCGCTGAAGCGACGAACCGGTATGAATGACTCCGACCTCGGGAGTTGTCAGAATACGCCCTTGCCAGCCGGGTGCAGCAGTAGTACCGACTGGGCCTGGAAATTTAGCTATGACGCTGATGGGAATCTCATCAACCAGAGCGATCCGCGCAATCAGCACGTGTATGCCAGCTACGATGCCCTGGATCGTCCCCTCTGCCGGGGAGCGGCCTCCACGGATGTGAACCCGTGTCAGAATAGCGCCTATGCCAGTTACTTCTATGATAGCTACACCAACACCAGTAATCCCGGCGTCACCTTCCCGACCGGCTGCACTGCCCCCAGTGGCTCGTATGCCTCTGATCCCATCGGTCATTCGACCGCTGAGACGTTTCGCAGTGCAGGCGCTGGCAATGGATGGCGCTGTACGGGTTTTGATCAGCGGGGCCAGCTTGATCAAAGTACCCTCTCTGTCACCACGGCGAGCCAGACCACCACCCAGACTATGCATATGGTCTATAACGACATGGGCCAGATGACGCAACTGGTCTATCC
>JACDAE010000314.1 GCA_013695595.1 Ktedonobacteraceae bacterium
GGGCGAGATCCGCCGTATTCGTGGCGGCGCAATGCCCAGGCCCGCAATCCAGATGGAACGCCCTTTTGAGGAGATGAAAAACGCGCGCGCTAACGAAAAATCAAGCATCGGTCGCCTTGCCGCCAGCTTGATTAGTAGCGGCGAGACGCTCATCCTCGATGTTGGTACCACTACGACCGCCGTCACACGTGCCCTGATGCAGCGTGAAGAATTGCGCGATGTGATCGTCTTCACAAATTCCCTCAATATTGCTTTAGAGTTAGAAGAAGCTATTCCACGCTTTACGGTCGTGCTCACAGGTGGGACGTTGCGCCCCTTACAGCATTCTCTCGTCGATCCACTGGGGATGCTGATATTTGATCGTATCAAGGCACACACTGTTTTCCTGGGCTGCAACGGTATCGATCCCGTCTTCGGCGTCACGAATATCAACCTGCCTGAGACCGAGATTAAACGCCACATGCTGCGAGCGGCCAAACGGCGTATCCTGGTTGCCGATGGCTCCAAAATTGGCAAGGTCGAACTGGCTAATACCTGCAATATTGACGAAATTGATCTCTTGATTACCGATAGCTCTGCCGATCCAGCCATCCTGAGCACCCTGCGCGAAAGCGGCCTGGAGATTATGATTGGGCTTTGACGCGCTCTAAAAAGCGCTCAAGATTGACGATCGTTCGTTCATCCTCGCCAACCTTTTGATGTTCGTCGTGCGCGACAACGTTGAAGACCAGGCGTCTCTTATCGATCTCAACGAGTTTAGCACCTGCTGCCCCAATGGTGTCGCCGCCAGGTGGCTAACATTGACGTGTGTAACTGTTGTGACTGCCTCTCCTGTCAATCCACATTCTAGTTCCATCATGTTTCATCCTTTCTTTTCCTTGCGTTTTATCTAGCCCGTGACATAAGGGTCGTCAAAGACAGTGCTCTGTCAATGTCCAATTGATCCTGTGTTTGTGGGTAGGTGCGTCACCTACCCATCATAGCTAGGAAGAGCATGATATTATGAGTTGGAAAATCAAATTTACTCCCTGTATGAGAGGATACTGAGAATTTGTCAGGAACCCCATAGCTGAAGGCTAGGGGCTTGTGGGATCGGGAAACTCATCTCACGAGTTCACCTGACCAGACTCAGGCGCAAGCCTACGTTCATGACGAAATTAGGTACCAGGGGATGCGCGGCCAGTCCCTTGCTCTACGGTGCAGCATTAAACAGGTCTACAAGGGTTAAGCCAGTGTGTTGTACGTTCAACCGTTTTGAACCTTGTCGAGGCCAACTTTTACCCTAGCAATAGGAGGCTCATTTGAGCACTGTGTTTGTGATCGATCAAAAGAGAACGCCGCTGGGTCCGGTTCACCCCGGTTGGGCAAGGAAATTATTGTCCAGTGGGCAGGCGGTGGTCTCTAAACGCTATCCATTCACCATCATTTTGAAGAACGTCGTAGAGGAACCTGCTGTCCAACCACTCAGGGTCAAACTTGACCCAGGCTCTAAGACGACTGGTATTGCAGTGCTTAACGATGCGACGGGTACTGTCGTTTTTGCCGCAGAATTGACACATCGTGGCAATGCTATCAAATCATCCCTGGATGACCGGAGAGCGTCCAGACGCTCACGACGTACCAGGCACACTCGCTACAGAGCAGCACGGTTCAATAACCGGACGAGGCCGAAAGGGTGGCTGGCTCCTTCCCTTCTGAGCAGGGTTTGTAATGTCGAGACGTGGGTGAAACGGTTGCAACGGGTCTGCCCTATCACGGCAATCAGCATGGAACTGGTGCGTTTTGATCTTCAGCAGATGGAGAACGCTGAAATATCGGGCGTGGAGTACCAGCAAGGGACATTGCAAGGCTATGAGGTGAGGGAATACTTGCTCAACAAGTGGAACCGGATGTGCGCCTATTGTGGCAAGAAGGATGTCCCGCTCCAGGTAGAACATATTCACCCAAGAGCCAGGGGGGGAACCAATCGTATCAGCAATCTCTGTCTTGCGTGCGAACCTTGCAATACGGCAAAAGGCACGCTGGACATTGCCGTGTTTCTGGCAAAGAAACCAGACATCCTCAAGCGCATTCTGGCACAAGCAAAAGCCCCGCTCAAGGACGCGAGTGCTGTCAATTCGACACGTTGGGCACTTTACGAGCGATTGAAAGCGTTCAGCGTCCCTGTGGAATGTGGCAGTGGAGGGATGACGAAGTTCAATCGTATGACGCGCACCCTGGATAAAGCCCACTGGAGAGATGCCGCTTGCGTTGGCAAGAGCACACCTGAGACGCTGCATACGCAAGGGATACGCCCATTGCTCATTGCCGCGACAGGACACGGCAGAAGACAGATGTGTGTCCCTGACAAATACGGTTTTCCGAAGCAGCACAAAGAGCGTTGCAAAATGTTTCTAGGCTATCGAACGGGCGATGTGGTCAAGGCAATCACTCCAAAACTCACCGTTACAGGCAGGATTGCGATCCGTCATCGTCCATCATTTCGAATTGGCAAGAGTGATATTCATCCAAAGTATATGCGCCGCGTGCATCGTGCAGACGGATATACCTATGCATGGTGAAGGATTCTCGTCTGCGGACGACTTTCTTTCACCCCCATGTCTAGAAGGACAGGGGTACCCAGAAAGGAAACTCAGATGGCGACTCATATGCAACGCGTTGCCCACCGTGGCGGCTCTTTGCTGGCCCCTGAAAATACATTGGCGGCATTTCGTAACGCGCTGACATTGCCTGTTGATGCGATTGAACTCGATGTACAGATGAGCCGCGATGGGCAGTTGATCGTTTTTCATGATGCTACGGTGGAACGTCTGACGGATGGAACAGGCAATATTCTGGATCTCGATTTTGCTCCGTTGCGCGAACTGAACGCCGCCGCCCATTTCCCCGGTGGTTGGCCTGAAAGCGAACGCATCCCGACCTTGAGCGAGGTACTCGCGCTGATGAAAGAACGTGCGCGCGTCTATATCGAAATAAAGACGAGCGAGCGCGATGGTGTCTATGGTCGCTATCCACATATTGCGGAAGCCGTGCTGCGCGATCTACGCCAGGCCCGTATGCTCAACCGTGTGCTGATCATTTCCTTTGATTGGCCTATGTTGTTACGCATCAAGTCCCTGGAACCACGCCTGCAGACGGGCGCAAATGTCTCCAAAGATCTCTGGGACCCCGATGCGGAAGATGCCTTTCCAACACTTTTCCAAAAGATGCGTCAGTTTGGTTGCAACTGGGTGAATATGGATAGCCGTTTGTTCACCGACGATATGCCCGCGAAGATACATGAACAGGGGCTAAAGTTTGGCCTGTGGACGGTGAATACGCTGGAAGATATGCGTCGTTTTGCCTCTGCACGCGTCGATGCGTTGACAACCGATCGGCCTGATCTTTTCGCCGAGTTGTGACGTATCCTTTGGTGAGAGAGGATAGAGCGCCTTCTGGTCTGACAAGACAAGACTTTTGTGGTATTTTCGGTTCATATGTGTCTGTTTCAGATGTTTATTCGTTCTATTAACTAGAATAGCTATGGTACTATCGCCTGTATTTTTAAAAAAACGGTATGTTACAATAGGTGCCAGCCAACGCGAATGGCCCGATGCTCTAGCACATGTATGTTTGAAAACGGAGATCGTTAAGAATGCAACAGACACAAATTCCACCGCATGAAAATGAATTGGAGTCGCTCACTCCAGATGTATTACCTCAGGGAGTCGCCATCTCTATCGTTGTTCCCGTGATGAATGAAGAATTGAATGTGCGCCCTCTTTTTGACAAGCTCTCAGGCCAACTGGATAAGCTTGAGAAGAATTATGAAATCATCTTTGTCGATGATGGAAGTACCGATAAGACGTTTGGCGAGTTACAGAAGCTCTATCAAGAGCATCCAGGCATCGTCCGCGTCATCCGCTTCCGCCGCAATTTTGGGAAGACACCAGCCCTTGTTGCAGGCTTTGCACGTAGCCGTGGCGAGGTTATCTTTACCATGGATGGTGATCTGCAGGATGACCCAGAAGAGATCCCGAATTTCCTGGCGAAATTGGATGAGGGCTATGATCTGGTGACGGGTTGGAAGTTCCCGCGCCTGGACCCTATCTCAAAGACGTTTCCATCACGTATTTTTAATCGTATGGTCAGTACAATGACAGGCGTACATCTGCACGACATTAATAATGGTTTTAAGGCTTATAAACGCGATATTATCGATGACCCTCATTTGAAATTGTATGGGGAGTTCCACCGCTTTGTGCCGATTATGGCCCATTGGCGTGGGTTCCGCATTGCTGAGATTAAAGTGCGCCATCATCCACGTAAATCTGGCGTATCAAAGTTTGGCGCTGGCCGCTTCGCCCGTGGCCTGGTCGATCTGTTGAATGTTTTGTTCCTGACCACATTTTTGCGTACTCCTCTACGGC
>JACDAE010000317.1 GCA_013695595.1 Ktedonobacteraceae bacterium
AATACTATTTTCAATTAATTCTTTTACTACAGAAGCTGGTCGCTCCACAACCTCGCCCGCTGCAATTTTAGCGGCGACATCGGGTGCCAGTTGTCGTATTGGCATAATAAAAACATCCTCCCCCCAGCAAAACAAGAGACTGTGCTAATAAGAACGAGTGTTCAGGTAACATGATAACATACATTGCGCAATCTTTGTACCCTATTCAACGAATGACCAGTACAGTTACATTAACGGCTAAACTTGCCCATATCCGATCAGTTGTAAGTGCTGGCAAGTCAAGTAGCTGCGCCAGGGCCAGGCAAGCACGATCACCTAGAGATAAACCCGCATGTCGGGTAAACGGACGCAATAATCCGACCTGATATGCCTGTTTAAAATCAAAGTCAATAATCTCCAGACCAAGCAAATCAAGCACGTCATGTATCAGCGCTTCAGGCATCCCTATCTCAGAAAGCTTTGTCACGACTTCAGCAAGATTCACTGCACTTATGGCAGCCCCATCCACAATCACGCTTGCCACTTGTTCGCTTCCAGCTTCGCCGTTGAGTAAAGCAAGCAATGCGGAAGCATCTAGAACTCCCCGCCTCATCCTTCACTCTCCATCTTTCTTTCATCAAGTAGCTCATCAGACAATGATCGTTCCTCTGGTACATAACGCCTTACCAGTTCCTGGGCGCGTTTAATAGCCTGCTGAGGCGTGAAAATGCGCACCTCTCCATCCTCAAGATGTAAGATCACTTCATCGCCGATGTGCAACCCCAATGCCTGTCGATATTCAACTGGAATCACTATCCTACCCCCCTCAGCTAATTTTGTCCTGATATCAATCATATGACACCTCGTATATAAATTGCCATGGAAAAGCGCTTTTGTCATTTAAAAATATTATACCATATGGGATGTTAGATGGTATTTTGGGAAAGCAGCATATAAGCAAGTGATGGAAGATGCCTCGAAGGTTATCTCCAAAAATCAAAATGTATACCTTTGATAAGTAAAAATCACCTCTTCAAAACGTAGATGATAAGAAGATGATATTTTCTCATGGCCTCCAATGGTGCATAATAGAAAATAAGCTTCCTATGGTCATTTAGTGTAAGGAGAAAAGGAGTTCCATGGAAAACTCTTATCCATATAATTCGTTTATATTTATTGGGAATACTTCACATGCGCGCGAGTATTCTGCCAATAGCTATTTCAGTTCACTCCTGGTGGCAGGCTACTCTACCCATGGCCGTCTGAATACACTTTTGCAACGTGTTCGCTCAGACGAAATTTCTGCCTTATATAACAACGACGAGTATATGGAAAGCACCAGCCCCTACGATGACGATGGGTATTAGCATACAACCTGATATCACACAGAGGCATGACGGCTGGACAGGCTAAATCTAGTCTAGAAGTGGGCATGATCGATATAGTAGAACACGCTATAAACGTGACTCCTACAATGGTTCCGCTGGACATTCTTCCCTGACCCTGCTACCATAAAACATATCCACATGCAAGGGAAAGGATAAGAAGATTATGGCTGAACTTGAAACGTATATCACTGAACATGAAGATCACTTCCTTGAAGATTTAAAAGGCTGGCTGCGCATCCCCAGTATCAGTACGCTGCCTGAACATAACATCGATGTTGTGCGGGCGGCAGAATATGCAGTACAGCAACTTGAACGGATCGGCATTGAGGGCGCTAAACTTATTCCCACCAATGGTCATCCTCTGGTCTATGGCGAATGGCTACATGCTCCTGGCAAACCGACTCTGCTCATCTATGGGCACTATGATGTACAGCCCGTTGATCCAGTAGATCTCTGGGAAACACCTCCCTTCGAGCCAACTATACGCAACGGCAACATCTATTGCCGGGGTGCTTGCGATGATAAGGGTCAGACAATGCTTGTGTTCAAAGCTCTTGAGACACTTATGACCGTGAATGGTTCCCTTCCAGTAAACGTGCGTGTGCTTGTTGAAGGTGAAGAGGAGGCTGGTGGCGAATCCATTGAAGCATTCGTGAAAGCCCATCCGGAACATCTGCAATGCGATGCCGCATTTATCTGTGATACAGGCATGCCTGCCGCAGACATTCCCGCCCTTATTTACGGGTTGCGTGGCATCATTTATACAGAAGTGGAAGTTCAGGGTGCCACACGCGATCTCCATTCAGGCAGCTATGGCGGCGTCGCTCCCAATCCACTCCACGCGCTGGCAATTATCATCTCGCGCTTAAAGGATGCAGATGGTCACATCCATATTCCTGGCCTGTATGATAAACTGCACAAACCCACACAAGCTGAGAAGGACTTCTGGGAGCAAGATCCCCTTCATATTAATGAGGCGTTGCGCGACGAGATGGGCGTCACACAACTATCGGGGGAACTAGAATATCCTCCTCTTCAGCGTATCGGCGCACGTCCTACTCTGGAGGTTCATGGCATCTCCGGTGGCTTTACTGGGGAAGGTGCAAAAACCGTTATCCCTGCCATCGCCAAAGCAAAAATTAGTATGCGCCTGCCTTCTGAACTGAGGCCCTTTGAAATTATTCCTTTGTTTGAACGTGCCGTGAAAGATGCTGCACCAGCCGGCGTTACCGTTACGATACGTTCTATCCATAGTGGTGATGGTGTGCTTGTCTCACCCGATAGCGCGCCTATACAAGCAGCAGCAACGGCACTGAAGGAAGTGTACGGGAAAGATCCGATCTTCACGCGCGAAGGTGGCTCCATTCCTATTGCTGCTCTGTTTGGTGAGATCCTGCATGCTCCCGTCGTTCTGATGGGCTTTGGTCTCCCTGACGATAACTTGCACGCTCCCAACGAAAAATATTCTCTTGACCAGTTCTTTAAAGGTATTCGGACTGTTGTGCGCTTTTTGAGCATACTAGGTCAATAGAGTGCGGCGGGCTTCTAAAGGGCACTCCTACACCATCAATATACACATCAAGGAAAGTGAGCAAATGATGGGTTATACGGGTATAGGGGTGCCCTTTAGAAGCCCGCCACCTCCACAACAGCCCGCCATCCCCCTCTCGCTCTTACGTATTTTATGCCAACGGCATGATACAGAGTGGCACAATATGGCTATTCGGCGTCTGAAATGCGTTCTTTCTCTTATGAGAGTGGTATGCTAATTCATAGAAGACGTTGGATATGTAGGTTGATCGTATTTGAATAGTATGGAGCAAAGGCACACAGGATACCATGCAGGTTATTTTTCCTTTGCGCAAAGCTCCCCCATTTAGAGAATTTTGATTATGGACGTAATGCAGACAGGTTTGCGCTCAATGCGCTTTGTTCCCACGCCGGTTGAAGCTCATCCACAGTTTGACAATCTTAATAACCGTGAGCTTATGACTGTTCCCTTACAGGACTACGCACTAGCACAAACGGGACAACCGCCTATTAAAAAGACATCCCCTTCTTTCGTCGCATCCCACTTACGCACGCTCGTCTCGCTTGGATTGTTGGCAATGGTCGGCCTCAGCCTGATTGGCACAAGTACTCTGGGTGGTGGCATCGCATTGCAACACCTTATTCAGGGCATTACGCTGTTCAGCCAATCACAGCCCGTTAGTCAAAATATTTCGTTGGCGACCCATTCCACATTTTCCGCAAACGCATCACAACAACTTGCACGCATATCACAGCTCGATCCCAATGAGTACTCCTCTAATGCCGAGTTCAGTACCTGGGCGTATTCTGCCTGCTCAACTGCTTCGATGACTGAGGTTTTCAATTCTTATGGGTATCACTACCGCATTACCGACGTGCTAAGTGTCGAGTCTCAGATTGGTGCGATCACTCCCGACCTGGGGCTGGTTGATCCCAGTGGTATCGCAAGTACTGCGACTAAATTTGGTTTTAAAACTCAATGGGGGAATGATGGTTCCCTTGATCAGATTATCGCCACAGCGAACTCCGGCAAGCCTGTCATTGTGGGTTTCCCGCCAGCTCGCTACGATGGCGGTCATCTTCTAGTTCTGATTGGTGGCAACGCTGATAGCGTCTTTCTTGCTGATACGTCGCTCTGGAATCGCCGCGAAATCTCGCGGGCGCAATTCTCACAGTGGTGGGGGGGGTTCTACGCTGTGGTCACTCCCAGCAATTAAGTAGCAAGAAATATCCACGACAATCTTCTCTTAACATGCCTATGTTATCGTTTGCCAGGAGACGACCATCGTCTCCTGGTTTTCTGATTCACCTACCAATTTTCTTCTCTTTAAAACCTCAGCAAAACCAGTGAAACAATTTTGACACCGTTTCACTCTAACAGATAATACCATTCTTGAGATGGTACTTACTCTAAAAGGAAGTTCTTAGATGAATAAAAATGCGTCCCTTAACAGAAGTGAAGAACAGGTGCAACCCGTTCTTACTCGCCTTACCCAGGATACATCAAATAGCGAATACGCTGAACTAAAACAGATCATAAAGAAACGTGGTCTATTGAACAAACAACCTGTCTACTACACCTTCAGGGTTGCGTTACTCCTTGGTATGTTTCTCCTTGGACTCGCCTTCTTCTTGACTGTACATAATGGCTGGTTGCAACTCCTAAACGCGGTTTACATGGCCTTTGTCTTTGCGCAGGTTGGCTTGCTTGGTCACGAAGCTGGACACCGCCAGATGTTTCAGCGCTCCTGGAAGCATGACATCATCGGTCTGGTTGGTGGTAATCTACTGGTTGGCATGAGCTATTCCTGGTGGATGGACAAACATAACAGACATCATAGCAATCCCAATCAGATGGATATGGATCCCGATATCGAGATTCCTTTCCTCGAATTTACAGGCAGAGAAGATCTTGCTACAGTCGGCAAATTTAGACAGTTCTTAATCAAACATCAGGCATCCATTTTTTTTCCAGCATTGACGACTGTTTCGATTAGTTTGCAGTACAATAGCGTCAAATTTCTGATGAACAACAAACCGAAATACTATGCACTGGAATGGTTCCTGATGGTCGCTCACTTTGCGCTCTACTTAGCGTTAGTGTTCACCTTTTTAAACGTCTGGCAGGGGCTTCTCTTTATCGTGATCCATCAAGCGTTAACAGGCTTTTACCTGGGTTCGATCTTTGCACCCAATCATAAAGGTATGATGATCATCGACAAAGATAGCAAAATTGGCTTCTTGCAACGCCAGGTACTCACCGCCCGCAACATTTATGCCGGTCCCATCACCGATTTCTGGTATGGTGGACTGAACTATCAGATCGAACATCACCTCTTCCCAAGCATGCCTCGTAATAAGCTAAAAGAGGCCCAACAAATTGTAAAAGCGTTTTGCCAGGAACACGAAATTCCTTATCATGAGACGACAATGGTTCAGTGCTTTAGAGAGATCTTGCAGTACCTGCATGAAGTTGGCGCACCCCTGAGGCGTGCCTAGATCTCACTTATTGTTCATGAGCACGTCGCTTCTCTAACCATTGTTTAATGCTCGCTTCTTTGCCTTGCAAACCTGGTTCATAATAGTGACGTGCTTGTAAGCTCTCAGGCAGATATGCCTGGAGCTTTGTCGCAGGTGGCCTCTCCGCATCCTCAATCTGCATCTCTTTATAGTAGTCATGCGCATATTTATAGTCTTTGCCATAATCCAGATCTTTCATCAATTGCGTTGGCGAATTGCGAATCTGTAACGGCACAGGCTCATTACGCGTCTTCTGTACATCCTCTTGCACACTACTATAAGCAGCGTATAAAGCATTACTTTTAGGTGCCGTTGCCAGATGGACCACCGCCTGGGCCAGCGCCAGATTCCCTTCGGGCAAACCTATAAAATGAACAGCCTGCTGAGCAGCGACACAGACAAGCAATGCCTGCGGATCTGCCATACCAACATCTTCTGAGGCAAAACGAATCAGGCGACGCACAATATATAAAGCATCCTCACCAGCCTCTAGCATCCTTCCCAACCAGTACAATCCCGCGTCAGGATCAGAGCCACGCAACGCTTTATGCAGTGCTGAAATCATATCGTAGTGCTGATCTCCACTCTTGTCATAAAGTAATGCCCGATGCTGCATTACGTCTTCGATGGTTGCCAGAGAGAGCGTAATCTTCTCGTCTTCAGCGTCGGCTCTCCGACTGCCCTGCACCGCCAATTCGAGCACATTGAGGGCTGTACGTGCATCTCCATTCGCGAAGATGGCGATCTGTTGCAATGCGGCATCGTCGATCTCGATATTCAACGCGCCCAATCCACGTTCTTTATCATGGAGTGCTCTTTGTAGGATAGTAAGTATCTGTTCTTCGCTCAATGCTTTCAGCACGAATACGCGTGAGCGTGACAATAATGCTGCATTGACCTCGAAGCTGGGATTTTCGGTTGTTGCTCCAATTAAGGTAACAACTCCACGCTCTACATGCGGCAAGACGGAATCCTGTTGGGCTTTGTTAAAGCGATGGATCTCGTCAATAAATAGGATTGTACGTTGTGCGGAAAATTGTTTGAGCCGATTGGCCTCTTCAACCACTTTGCGTAGATCGGCGACTCCCGCAGAGACCGCACTTAATGTGATGAAGCGTGCATGTGTATGCCGGGCAATTACTTCGGCGAGCGTGGTCTTGCCACTGCCCGGCGGTCCCCACAAAATCATGGATGTGATACGATCGGACTCGATTGCACGACGCAACAGACGTCCTTCACCCAGAATCTGCTCCTGCCCAACAATTTCACCCACAGTGCGAGGCCGCATACGCGCCGCCAGCGGCTCCCCACTACTTCTATTTATCTGCGTGGTCTTCTTTTTGTTATCGGTATTCTCTTCGTCAAACAATGATGATTGCTCTGCCATAACATGCTCTTTTCCAACTTGCTTTAGATATTCACTAACACTATTCCAGCAAACACAACTCCAATGCCAAGCCATTGGTTCCATTGTAGATGCTCACGAATGAAAATCCACGCCAGAATAACGGTCACTGCACTATATAACGATCCTAACACACTGACGACTGCTATCTGATCCAGCGTCAACCCAAAACTATAGGAGACAAAAGCAGCAGTATCTAATATACTTTGTACAACCTCAAATAAACTCTTCATTAACTACCAACTACCAATCAGAGACAAAGTAAGCACACAAGCCGAATCAAGCAAACAACCGTCGAAGGCTATAACCCCCAACGGCAATAACTTAAACAACCTTTTTCAAATGATACTATAAACTAAAAAGCCTCTATAGTTCACAGTACCACTCACTTTACATCATCTTTTCCCTTCTTACCAGTATGCTTTTTCAATTGAATAAAAGAAAGAGGAGTATAAGCATTATGATCCTTACGAGCCTCAGTGCTGCCAAAATCCTCCAAGTATATTTTTGTTATCTGCACACTAGAATGACCTAATTCTCTTGAAAGCTTGAATAAATCTCCTCCATTTTCCATATACATTTTAGAATGTGTATGACGAAAAACATGAGGGGTAAGTTTGATATCAGAAAGTCCTGAATCTTTCTTAATACGCTTTATAACGTATGAGATACCAGGACCAGTCATAGCGCCCTTAGTACCTACAAAAAGCGCTCTTTCATTCTCATTTCTAATATGACGATGTTTCTGTACATACTTCCAAAGCAACTTAGACATATCCGGATGAATACCTATTTCACGATCCTTTCGCCCTTTCCCTGTGACCTTAATATACCCATCATGAATATCATCCAGAGTCAAACCTGCCATCTCTGCAAGCCTAATGCCTGTATCCAGCAAGAGAAGCAAGATCACATAATCACGAAAACCGGAATGTGTAGACGTATCACAAACCGCTATCATCTTCTCTATATGCTCATCAGTAAAAGCAGAAGTAATTTTTTTGGGTGCTTTCGGAAACTTTAAACGACTGGCAGGGTTAGCATTTATAAGATCTTCTTGATAACACCAACTAAAAAACGCTTTCCACACACGCATATAGCCCATAACCGTCGAGATCGACAGAATATTATCATCACGCTCAGTTCTCCGCCCATGGTCATAAACTGGCACTGTCAATAAATGTTGCACGCATTGACGGAGATGCTTTGTTTCTACTTGTTCTATTTCAGTAACAGAACAAAGATCACCCAGAAGTTGAACCAGCAACTTTAAACGCTGAGTATACGAGGGTAGCGTTAAATCACCCAAACGGTTGTCTACATCCATCAGGAAATGCTGTAACACGCCGTCTTTACCATCAAGTTTCATAGAACACCTCCTACTAACTAATAATCACCCGACGCGCTTTAGTTCACTTCGTTGATATGCCCAAATGC
>JACDAE010000325.1 GCA_013695595.1 Ktedonobacteraceae bacterium
GCCATCCCCCGACTGCCACATAAGCGTCTTCTTCAGCCCATTTTGCGGCCAGCATTCTCCATGTCGAGAATGCTCTAGGATGCTTCTGGAACGTTGCCCTACTATCTTATGGGTCAACTTCCTCTTCATGTTTGCTGCAATCTTTTTTGTATTCACAGGATTTCCTTTCTTTATGTGATCGTTTTAGCCTCTAGGGTTCATCTACAGCGATCTCTTGCTCTTCGGTTGGCCTGTCAGGACGGCGCGAGGCTTCCTTCATCCATGAAGGGATTTCTGCTGTAGAAGATGGGGAATTCTTGACGGCCTCTCGCAATGTCTCTCGATGGTCATTGAGCCAGTGCAGTAGATCCAATGCTTCATGGGCCGCCAGGGTAATACGAACACCTTCACCTGTGATGTCAAGCATTCCTAGTGTATGCAATTCAACAATATGTTTGCCTAAATCGCGTGTACTCATCAATTTCCCTCATCTTTCGCACAACTCTATGCTATCTCCTGCTCTATGCTTGATACGAAACAAAATTGTATCACGTTGCAGAGAAGAGCACAACATCCATGTTTCCTGCTTCTTTTCATTGTACTACGAGAAAATTTTCTCTGCATGCACATTTTATAGGTTGTCTCTCTTCAGTTCGGCCTCTAGATCGTCGATAAACTGGCGCGCCACACGACCAGAGCGACCAGAATGCTGCCGTTCCCAACGCAAAGATAGCGCTGCTGATCAGGAGAACTAAACGTCACACGCATGCCAAAGCGATACACCGCTCACTTGAGTATACTGATGTCGTTAAAAAAGCCATTTCGTCGATATACGAAATGGCTTTTTTATCTCTAGTATAGAATGTTCGACGCAGCTTAGAACGTATTCCACAGTCCCTGGTTCGTCACCTCATGATGATAGGCAATCTCAGAGGTTTTCACGCGTGTGCCCAGATCACTGGGGCTACGGCCAGCGACCTGTTTCTTGCAGGCCAGGTACTTCTCAACATTCTCCGTGCCCAGAATCTGTCGTACAAAATCGCCTGTTTCAAAAAGCTCTAGAGCCTCTTGAATGGTTCCAGGCAACAGGCTGGCAGGTTTATCTCCGCTCGTCGGTGGGGAGAGTTCACCATGTAGCCCTGTTTTGAACAGAATATAGAGGAGCAGGTAAGGATTAGCATCTGGACCAACAGAACGGACCTCGATACGTGCGGTCTTTTCGTTGCCTACTGGAATGCGCACCATGGAACCCCGGTCCATCGGGGAAACCTGGATCTGATTTGGGGCTTCAAAGTGCGGATCGAGACGACGATAGGCATTGACGCTCGCATTCAAGACCAGACAGATCTCTTGCGCGTGGTTCAATGTACGAGAAATAAAATCGTGTGCAACGGTCGATAATTTCTCTTTGCCATCTTTGGCATAAAAGATATTTTTGCCGTTTTCTGCCAGGGACATATTGATATGCATGCCACTCCCGTTGATGCCCATAACAGGCTTCGGCAGGAAACATGCGGTCAGGTCCATGTTGTTTGCAACCTGGCGGCAGATCAGTTTGTAGAGTTGGATCATGTCGGCAACGCGTAGGGCTTCACCGTAGGAGAAATTCATTTCAAACTGAGATGGAGCCACTTCGGGGTGGTCTTTCTCGTTTTTAAAACCCATCGCACGCTGGACCACTGAGGCGTAATCGATAAACTGGCGCAGAGGATCACGCGGCAGAGAATGGAAGTACCCACTCGTGGAGAGTAGTTCAAAGCCATCTTTCTCGTCAAAATTCTGTTCCGCGCTGCGCCCCTTTAACACAAATCCTTCGATCTCAGCCGCCACCAGTGCGCTCAAGCCCTCTTGAGCCTTGAGGTCGTGCGTGAAGTTCTGCAATAAGCCTCGGAAATCTGAGGCGTACTGCCCACCATCACGCGTCAAGATGTTGGCGAACATAATGACTTTGCCAGGGCCGAAAAGATCAGCAGGCAGCCAGTAAAAACTGCTCCAATCAGGCTTTATGCGCAAGTCTGATTCACGCTGAGCTGTAAATCCGCGGATGGATGAACCATCAAATGTCAGGTTATCCGCGGAATCTAAGAGAAACTTCTTGTCATAATCCAACATTTGGAAGCGCCCTTCCAGGTCGGAAAAGCAGAGCGTCACTGCTCTGATGCGTTTTTCTTTCTCCAGATAAGAGCGGTATTCGCTCTCTTGCTCCTCCAGTGGAACGGTGTCGCGCTTATCCCTTGCGCCTGCATTTAGCTCTTCAAGCTCGTCATAAGGAAGTGCCAAGAAAAGTCCATCTGTTAACTGATCGTTCATGTTTTCCATTCTTGGGGGGTCTGGTAGGAGATGAAAAATAAAATTTCTGCACGGGTGTGCATTCTACAGTGACCGCTCTACAAAAAACGCCATCGTTATAGCTGAGGCAATAAAAATTCTGGAGCGAACTTTCAACTTGGGATTTATGTAGGGTACACCAAAATAAAATTTGCCGCAACTTCTTAACTGAACATTAAAATTATAAAACCAGTCGTCAGGCTTGTCAAGGCTCATTCACCATTTTAGCCACTGAAGAGCATGATATAGCTGCACCTCCCAGACGGCCCAGCGATGACGGCCAGGTTCCAGGTCAAATCGATAGGGGACATGGAGCGTATTTAACATTTTCATAAACGTCTTTGTGTCGTTATAATATGGTTGATCCTTCGTCGCCGCGCCGAGATAGATATGCAGTTTCCAGGCCGCTTTGTTTTTAGGGAACGTCAAAAGAGAGCTATTCGCGCGTATGTAGGCCGTATTTTTCCCCCAGATGGCTCCTTCTGCCACATAATATCCGCCCAGCGAGATGACCGACCCAAATACATCAGGATGGTGCTCTGCGATATTCATCGCTCCAAAGCCACCCATCGAGAGGCCGCCAATCGCCCGGTGCGCAGCATCAGGAAGCGTCCGATAATGCTGATCGATGTACTGCACGAGATCTCTTACCACAAAAGTTTCTATAAGTTGGCGCTGATCAAAGCTATTAGCCCATTCACTGGTCATCTTCGGACGCCCATTCCCATCGGGAAAAACCATTATAAGGTCTGGAATGTCTTTGTAGCTGATCAATGTGTCGGCAGATCCGTTAGCATTGCCCCCAACCTTCCAGTCAATGTCAGTTCCGGGTGAACCGTGCAAGAGATACAAGACAGGATAGCGCTTCGTTGGGGCTTTTGCATAGGAGGGTGGAAGGTAGATTAAAAAGTTTTTGTGTTGTCCATGCAATGCTGAACTGACTATCGTACTTGCTACTAGCGTTCCGTGCACAGAAACGGGTGAAGGATGCAGGCTGGTATCCCAGAATTGAAACAGATCCCCAGAATTCATGGTCAGTAGCAGGGATGTGATTACCGCAGCAATACCTGACCATTGCCCAATCACTCGGAAGAGCTTTTCCCACCATGTACGCTCAATTTCTTTCACGTCAGCAACCATCTGGGGCCTGGTCTTCTCTTGCCAGACAGATCGGTGCTGAGTTAGATAGCGCGAGGCGGAGCGGAGCATTTGATATACGGGATCAAGTACCACCTCAGCCAGAGCAATGCCAATAGCGGTTCCAATAAATGCCACAAAGAATGCCAGCCCCATCATTATCAACGCCGTATCTATTAATGCCTGACTGTTGAGGAGCTTCAAATGTCCGCCGCCATCAACATGGGGCAACTGTTCACTCTGAATAAAGTTGGCAAGATAGTGGAACCAGAAGATAATCACTGCTCCAATTATGGTACCAGATTTACATTGTCCCACCAGGCCACCAACGATGGCAGACATGGCAGTCAGGAGCAGGGCAACGACAAAGAGAGATCGTGCGTCATCAAGCCCTATAGCAATAATCACTGACGAGATTGGGGTAACGATCGCATCGCGAAAAAAGTATGTCCCACCGATCGATGTTCCAAACAGGGAGACACAAAACAGCAGGATGAAGCGTCTCCCGTGGAATCGATAGTCTATCGATGTGAGAGATCGAATGGGATGTAATTGTTGAAAGCAAGTCATGAAAAACTCTTCTTTTACCTTATATTTCTCTATCCATCGCCCTTTCGTAACTATAGCGACCTTTTATGAGAAGAGGATGAGAGCGACATCTCCCCACTCTCAGCAAGGGGCAAGATGATCGTAAAGGTTGATCCTCGCCCCGGTTCGCTCTCGACGTTGATCAAGCCATGATGAGCCTTGACTGTCCATGCTACAATCGCAAGGCCTAATCCGCTGCTGTTCCCTTCTGTTCGCGCCCGTGCCTGGTCGACGCGATAAAATCGCTCAAAAATGTGGGGAAGATGTTCCGGAGTGATGCCTATACCTGTATCATGAACGGAGAGAAAGACCCGCGTGCATTTCTCCTCCAGGGTTATGCTTACCTCTCCCCCTGCATTTGTATAGAGAATAGCATTATCGAGCAGGTTCATTACGGCCTGGATAAGGCGAACTTCATCTGCCGGTATCGTGATGGCTTTTTGTGCGTGTACATGGGTAGTGATGCCACGCTCATTTGCCAGCACCTCCGCGTTTGCGACAACAGCCTGCACGAGAAGATCCAGGCGCACCGGTTCATATTCGAGCTGAGTCTTTCCTTCATCGGAACGTGCCAGCGCCAGGAGGTCGCTAATGAGATGACCCATGCGCTCCGCCTCGGTATGAATAGTATTGAGCAGGTTAACATACTCCTGGGGAGCTAATTCCTTTGCCAGGGCTAGATCGGCTATACTACGGATTGCGGCGATAGGAGTGCGTAATTCGTGCGAAGCGTCGGCGACAAAGCGGCGCTGGCGCGTAAACGATTCCTCTAACCGTTCGATCATTTCATTCAGGGTCTGTGCTAATGCAAATACCTCATCATGGGCACGTGGGAGTGGAACACGTTGTTGCAAGTTTCCTTCTTGAATATGACGCGTCGTACGTGTCAGGCGACCGATCGGCGCAAACGCTCTGGCCGCTAGCCAGTAGCTCCCGATTGCACCAAGCACAAGCACGATTGGAATGATAATCAGAAACTCCAGGAGCATGTTTTGTAAGGTGCGGTTGAACTGCGTCAGTGCTTCTCCAACTTGCACAATCGCAAAAGTCATGCCTCGATCTGTGAGTGCCATGCTATAGAGATGCACTGATTGTCCATCACCCGTCATGATATCACCCTGCCAATCGCTACCATGCAGTGGCTGCGTTATGCTCTCTGGGGGTACCTGCAAGACATGAAATGCTGAAGAGATGCGGATGGTTCGCCCTTTGCCATTTAACACACGCACCAGCGTCCCAAATTCAATATCGCCTGAGGTATCAGGGAAGTCTGTCTTGATTGAGTCGGAACCTGAGAGGTCGCCTGTCACATCCTGAATCGTCAGGGTATCGCCATGATGAGTGATCCCGCTGGCAATCTGCTGAACACGAAGTTGCAGTGCTGTATTAAGACTATTCACCAGGGTCGTATGCATTTGTGTATAGAGAATAACATCTGAAAACAGGAGCAATACCATGAAAACGCTGATATACCAGAGCATTAATTGGAGACGAACTCCGGGTGGCCAGATATGATGCATTGCTCGTTTCATTCCTCAGGCTCCTTCAATTGATAGCCATAGCCACGAATCGTGTGGATGACATCAGGTTCTCCATTTGCACACAGTTTATTGCGCACATAACGAATATAGACATCGATTACATTCGACAGGTGTTCAGCGTCATAGTCCCAGACGTGCTCGGCAATGGTCGTTCGACTTAAAATATGGCGTGGATGATACATCAAAAACTCGAGCAGGGCATATTCTTTGCTTGAAAGAGTGATACGCCGTTCGCTACGCATTGCTTCATGCGTACTTGTATCCAATGTGATATCCATGAAACATAAAAGGGTTGTTTTCTCAGGGCCATCACGACGTAACAATGCACGCACACGCGCCTCCAGTTCCCGAAAGGCAAAGGGTTTGGTCATATAATCATCTGCCCCAAGATCAAGTCCTTTGACGCGCTGGTCGATCTCGCTTAAGGCCGTCAAAAATAAAACTGGTACCTTCTTTTGCTGTGCCCGTAATTCGCGACAGACCTCGAAACCATTGAGGCCGGGTAAGAGGACATCAAGGATAATGAGATCATAGGGGACAACCAGGGCAAGAGAGAGCCCATCTTCCCCGTCTGGCACAAGATCAACGGCATAGTGACAATTCTCCAGATTCGCTTTCAAGCTTGGCCCCAGAGAAGGATGATCCTCGACAATTAAAATTCGCATATGCTTTTTCCTGAGTGTGTTAGGTTAGAAAAGACTCTTCTTTTACTATAGCAGTAAAAAATGAGGGCAAGATGAGTATTCTCGTTTCGTGATCTTCTTCTCATGTTCTTCTCATAGAAGGTCAGTATAGTAAAAATAAAAAGGCCATATTGAGAGCCTGAAATGAGTAATACAATGCCAAAAAATATTTTTCTTCTCAACGACTTTCAACGGTTACGCTCATTACTTGGATTAGCAATCGGAATAGTCGGGGTAACCAATATGGTCGCGGCTATCGTTCCCAGACCTCATTGGGATCTGTTTCTTGGTGCATGGCCAGGGGACGCCCATCATGGATATTCTCGGCTCATTATTGTGGTCGGTTTTTTTCTTTTGATGCTCTCCAGGGGCATGCTACGAGGCAAGCGGCAGGCGTGGTTTGCGACTCTCCTCCTCCTTCTTCTGTCTGCTCTTTTATATATGCTCAGCAAAGGTTCTATCCTGATAACCATCGCAACGGTGATACTCGCTGTGATCATTGCACTCTGCTCTTCTAGTTTTCGGGCAAAGAGCGACCCACCGTCGATACGCCGTGGCTATCTGGCACTTTTTGCGGGTCTGGGAACGGTCCTGCTTTATACAGTTGGCGGCTTCGTCCTTTTGCACCAACAATTCGAAGCGTTGCTTGAGCGTTTTAGCATCGATGATATCGTCACCCAGTTCTTCTTGCGCTCCCATTTCTCGCACCTGTTCCCTCCCATGGAAGCGTTTGTCTTTGGACATGCACTGCCGTTGCTCTGCTTTTGTGCCATTATCTATGGAATTGTGCAATTGTTACACCCCGTTACTGCGGTCTGGCTCCCTGACAAACAGGATCTCTCTGATGCAACCATGCTCACTCATCGCTACGGCAAAAGCTCCATTTCATATTTTGCTCTGACTCCCGAAAAGGCCTACTTTTTCGCAGCCTCAAAGACGGCCTTTATTAGTTATGTCCTGGAAGGCAATATTGCTGTGGTTGCTGGTGATCCTATCGGGCCGGAGGAGGCTTTAGCGTCCGTTATTCAAGAGTTCCTGCTCTTCTGCCAGGAGCAAGATTGGACGGTTGTCTTCTGGCAGGTAAGTGATCGTCTTGTCGCTTTATATCGTGCAGCAGGCTTCCACTTATTGAAAATTGGTGAAGATGCCGTTATTGATACGCATGCGTTTACCCTACAAGGTAAGGCAATGGCAAATGTGCGTTCAAGTGCAAAACGGGCGGAGAAAGACGGTATCCACGTTGTTTTCTCGCGTGGTCCCGTACAGGATAGTGACCATTTGATCCAGATGGAACAGATTTCGCGTGTATGGCTTGCCAGCAAGGGTGGAAGTGAAAAAGGGTTTAGTATGGGTCACTTTGACAGGTATGGAGATGACGAGCAAATATATGCGCTCGCCCTGGATGCTTCTCAACAGGTGCAGGCCTTCGTTTCCTTTGTGCCCATTTATGGACGCAATGGTTGGGGACTCGATCTGATGCGTCGTGCTGAATACACTACACCTGGCACAATGGAGATGCTTCTTGTCCGCTCCATATCCTACTTAAAGGAGAAAGGTGCTGAAGCTGTGAGCCTGGGACTTGCTCCCCTTGGACAGACAAATCAGATAGACGGCACCTTATTAGAAAGTCGTATCGATTCTCTGACGCGTTACTTTGGCGAGCAGGTAAAATCGCAGTCGCTCTTCTCCTTCAAAAAGAAGTTCCAACCTATGTGGGAGTGCCGTTACCTGGCCTATTCCAGCACCTTAAAACTGCCCCGCGTCGGGTGGGCTCTCTACCATGCGCACCAACGCGAAGCTTCACTGCTCCTTTTATTGAGGAACTGGACACACCATCTCTGGAAAACATGCGTTCTTGTGAAGCATGAGAGCGTTCTGGAAGGGTAATCTTAACATGAAATCTGGTAGGGTACCAAGTTATGCACGTTTTCTCACTTTTCCAGTACTGTTACTCACTTCCCAGATATTTTTGAACCAGGGTCAGTACCTCTCCCATCTCGAACGGTTTGGCGAGAAAATCATTCGCCCCAACATCCCTGGCGATCTGACGCGTGTCTTTATGAGCTGAAAGCAGGATGATCGGAATACGCTGTGTCCATCTTCCTGGATTTCCACATCGTATCCTGCCTCTTCGAGCAGCAGTTGCAGCACGTCTCCGATCCCTGGATCGTCATCGACGACGAGTATTCTTTTAGGCATGCGGCACTTCTCCTTCTTGCTGAATGGGACCAGACGCTCGCCCCGGCGCAAACAGAACGGTAAAGAAAAAGGTTGACCCTTCCCCCTTGCGACTCTCTACCCACATCCGTCCCCCGTGCCGCTTGACGATCTCTGCCGAAATATAGAGGCCCAACCCAAGTCCAGGGAAGCTCTGGTGCTCCGAGTCACTGACGCGAAAGAAGCGCTCAAAGACGTGTTCCTGTTTCTCTGGGGCGATGCCAATCCCAAAATCCTGCACGCCGACCGTGGCCGCCTCTGTATCCGTGCGCAATTTCACCACCACGGTGTCAGCCTGGGGAGCGTATTTGATGGCGTTGGAGAGCAGATTGGTCAGGACCTGGCCGAGACGCTCCCGGTCACCAGAGACCAGCGTCTCGACCGCTCCCTCGATGCGAATCTGCTGGCGTTCGCTCATGTGCCCCATGTCCTCAACGGTCTCGCGCACCAGGGCATCCAGATCAAACCGCTCATGGTCCCAGAAAAGTTTCCCCGCCTCGATTTTTGTGACATCCAGTAAGGTCCCGATAAGTTTGATGAGCTTGTTGATCTGCATCTCCATCTTGGCCAGCATACTTGTCGAGCGTTCATCACCCGCTTTGTCAAAGCGGGAGTGCAGCATCTGCGTGTAGCCTTTGAGGCTGGTAACGGGGGTCTTCAGTTCGTGACTGGCAATCGCCATAAATTCCTCTCGCTGCTCCAGCATCCGTTGCTGGTTCTGCTCCACCTGCTTGTGCTCGGTAGTGTCCTCCAGCGCCAAGAGGATGAGCGGGACGTGATCGATGCGATGGGCATTGAGCAGCAGCGTCTTGCGACCAATCCTGGGAAAGGCGTTCTCCACCTCGTAATCGGCAAAGGCATGATTGGTGGGAAGGAGTTCCTCCAGGAGAGTGCGCAGAGCGGGAATGTTCCACTGACCGTGGTCCAGATCGAAGAGCAGATGCCGCTCTATGTCAGCAGGTTCGATCTGGAAGAAGCGGTAGAATGCGGCGTTCGCACTTTGCACGTACAGGTCTGCCGTCAACACGAGCAGCGGCTCCCGGATGGTTTCGACAATGGCTTCCGCGAAGGCACGCGCCTCCTGCAGTTGCTTCTGGCGTTGCTTGAGTTCCTGATTGATGACCAGGAGCTCTTCGTTGCTGGCCTCAATCTCTTCTTTGGACGTTTCCAGCTCTTCGTTGAGGCTTTGCAGCTCTTCGTTGCTCGAAAGGATCTCTTCGTTGGCGGATTGGAGTTCTTCGTTGGCCGCTTCCAACTCTTCCACCACCGAGCGCATCTCCTCCCGTGTGGCAGCACGCTCCTGTTGCAGGGTGGTGATCCGACGATCTTTGGCATCAGGGGTGCCCGTCTCCGTTGCTTGTTTCTCTGACAACGGCGCGGCATCTGCCTGCCGTGATGGCAGGGGCGCCTCTTCAAAGAGAACCAGGAAGAAGCCACCCTTCAGTGGCAGCACCTCCACCGTGACCGCTCCATGCGAGCCGTCGTGAGAGAGCAGTTCGATGCCCTCCTTTTTCACGCGTTCTCCGCTCGTGCGAGCCTGGTGAATGGCAGTGCGTAGTGGGAGCATCAGGCTCTCATGAGCCATTTTGAAGAGATTGAAGCTCGCCTTACCCGTTGCAGGTGCCAGGTAGGGACTGGTGTGTCCACGGAAGTGCTGCACCTCCATCGCCTGGTCGATTACCACGCTTGCCGGGACATAGTGCGCCAGGAGCAGAGCATCCGCTTCTTTCTGGGCGTCCCCTTCGTTCACATCCCTCTCAGGTCTCATAGGTTCCTCCTTGCTCCTGTTTTGGTGGGCTCCTCTGGCCCTCGGCATCACCCTGCCGAAGGTTGGTCTCACACTGGAGACTTTTTTTGTAGACACTTTCTGCTTTTTGTCAACGGGCGCAAAGAGCGGGGAGTCTGTCCCGACGGTTTCCGAAGATCCCAGCAACAGAAAACCACCAGGCTTCAAGGCATAGTGGAACGTGTGCAAGACCTTCTTCTGCATTGCCGGGCCAAGGTAGATCAACACATTCCGGCAACTGAGCAGATCCACCCTGGAAAAAGGCGGGTCGATGCACACATTATGCCGGGCAAAGACACACATATCACGGACGGACTTATGGATCTGATAGCGCCCATCAACGCGCTGAAAGAACTGTTGCAGACGCTCAGGGGAGACGCCCTCGACCGCACTAGGGAGGTAGCTTCCTGTTCGCGCGTGCTTAATCGCCATCTCATCAATATCGGTGCCAAAGATTTGCAGGAGGGGAGTGAGAGCGTGCGCTTCACCATACTCGAGCAGACAGAGAGCAAGAGAATACACTTCCTCGCCCGTTGAACATCCCGCGACCCACACCCGCAGTGTCTCTCCTGGAATGTGTGTCTTGAACAGTGTCGGAAAGACCTCACGCGTGACCGCCTGAAAGGCCAGGGGATCCCGAAAAAAACTGGTCACGTTGATAAGGAAGTCCTGGTACAGGGCCTCCACTTCGGGGGGATGCTCGCGTAGAAAGACGGCGTACTCCGTGAGGCTTTCCTGTTGGTGCAAGGCCAGGCGGCGCAGAAGACGGCGTTTGATCGTGGGTGGCTTATAGGCCGCAAAATTGACGCCGGTCCTCTGGCGCAGGTGCGCGAGAATCTGCTGGAAGGCTTGCTCATCGTCAGGGAAAGCCTGCGTGCGTTCAGAACTTTCTCTCTCAGGTTCGGGGAGTTCACGCTCAGAGCTTTCTAGATCGGGGTCCACCATATGCGCTGGCCTGACATAGGCGTGCTGGCTGATCCTGAGCAGCTCCCTGGCGATGCCCTCTGGCGGCAGGAGTGCGTCCACAGAGCCAGCAGCCAGGGCACTCTGGGGCATGCTCTGGAATTGTGCTGTTGCGTCCTGGGCAAAGGTCATTCCTCCCGCCGCTTTGATCGCTTTGAGTCCGAGGGTTCCATCGGACGCGTTGCCTGAGAGGACCACCCCAATGGCCTGATGCCTTTGCTGGGCGGCGAGTGAGTGAAAGAAGGCATCAATGGGCAGATGAAGTCCATCGGTGCGCGTCCGTGGTTCTGGTTTGAGCACCCCATTTTCGAGGGTCAGGTCCGTTCCGGGGGAAAGCACATAGACATGATCTGGTTCAACAAGCTGGTCTTGCCTGATTTCCTGTACGGGCATCTTCGTCACCCGAGTGAGCAAATCAGACAGAAGGCTGGGATGTGTAGGGTCCAGGTGTTGGACCAAGACGTAGGCCATCCCCGTATCGTCTGGCAGATGGGCGAGGAGTTGTGTGAATGCCTCCAGCCCACCAGCAGAAGCTCCAATTCCCACGATGAGAAGAGAGAGATTCCCAGGCGACATCGGTGGAGAAGAACTGCTCACAGGGAGGGTCTCCATAGGTTTTTCTTTCTTAGTCGTTGGCTCTAGGAGCGATGCCTGGCCTCATGTGGACAAGCAATGTTGGTTTCTCTTTAAGTTGCTTTACCCGTGCCATCGCCTCCCGTGAAATAGAGAGACTGCGAGTGCCGATGTGGAAGCAGATTAGCTCAATTTTGGCTCCGCTCATGACATCACGAAAGGTCTTTTCACAGTGTGCGCTTGCTAAAGCATCTTCTTGCAATGCAGTCGTTTGTTCTCCTTTTGATATGCGCATGTATCCTTCCTCATCTCCCTGCTTCTGTGTATCGTACGATAACTCATCATGGAGTGCAAGTATGCTGATGTTGATTGACAGAATAGCTTTACCGATTCGGTTGAGGAGCGGCCTTCTTGCTTCACTTCGAACCATGTAACTATTCAGATGTGACTGGTGGCAGCTTACGTAGCGCTAACCCTTGTTTCATGTTTGTCGTACAATAAAGAGAAGGCAATCCGTTTTAGACCTTTCTTGTATATTCTATGACTATAAGAATATTTCAATCTATCGATGGAGGAACAGTGTCTACAGTAGATACAGAACGCGAGCAGTCATTGCGGATAGCACTGATCGGATATGGTATTGCCGGGTCCATTTTTCACGCCCCACTCATTACGGCTACCCCTGGTATGCATATCGCCGCGATAGTCACCCGCTCACCCGCACGACAGCAGCAGGCACACGACGATTTTCCAACGGCAGAGATCTTCGCCACGGCGGATCAGCTCTGGTCCCAGGCTGCCCACTTTGATCTGGTTGTAGTTGCAGCTCCTAATCGGCTGCATGTTCCATTAGGGATCGCGGCACTCAACGCTGGATTGCCGGTAGTGATCGATAAGCCGATGGCGGCATCAGTGGCCGACGCGGAACGCTTAATTGCTACCAGTCAGAAAACTGGCAAGTTCCTCTCGGTTTTTCAGAATAGGCGTTGGGATAACGATTTTCTGACTATGCGTCAATTGCTCAAGGCCGATATGCTCGGCTCTATTACGCGTCTGGAATCGCGCTTTGATCGGTATCGGGCACAACCACGCGCCAATGCCTGGCGTGAACTCCCTGCATCAGAGGAGGCCGGTGGACTGCTCTATGATATCGGTAGCCATCTTATCGATCAGGCAGTACAACTTTTTGGGCAACCGCTTCAGGTGTATGCAGAGATGGAACGTCAGCGCCCAGGCGTGCTGGTCGATGATGATACTTTTGTGGCTCTGACGTTTGCTGACGGTGTCCATGCCCATCTGTGGATGAGCGTTGTTGCCAGGATCGCTGGCCCACGCATACGCCTGAGCGGATTGCGTGGCACCTATGAAAAGTGGGGCTTGGATCCTCAAGAGGATGCTCTTCGCTCTGGCATACGTCCAGGTGCCTCCAACTGGGGCAAGGAACCACGCGAGCAATGGGGACGGCTCTCTACAGACATTGAAGGTGTGCATATCGATGGTGCAATCGAAACGCTCCCAGGCAGCTATGAGAGCTATTATGCCCTGGTAGGTGATGCCCTGACGCACAATAGCCCCTCGCCAGTTGATCCTGCCGATGCACTTATGACATTGCGCATCATTGAAGCGGCGCAGCAAAGTGCACACGATGGCAACATCGTACAATTATTGGGCTAAAAACTCTTTTCACGCAGCGAGAGAATGTAGTATTATAAAGGGCGTATGTAAGAAAGCAAAGGCAGAACAGAAAGGGGTACCTATGCACCGCAGCATAGATTATGTATTGCGTTTTTCCTGTGTCGGCTGGATACTTTTCATCGTCCTTCTGGTATTTCCTTTGCAAGCACATGCACAAGTGCTTGCAAAAACACAGACAGCATCCTATAGCATTCTCGGCGCGCCGACGGTGAGCGCGATCTTAATTGATCAGATTCTCTCAGCACATAATTCACCTGCCGCTGGCAACGGGCAGGTTATCTATAATGATGGCGTCAAGTATGGCATTGATCCAGTCTTCGCGCTGGCATTCTTTATGCACGAAAGTTCATTTGGTACCGCAGGCATCGCCCAACAGACGCACTCTCCCGGCAATTTGCGCTGTATCCCTACCGCCGACTGCGTGTCTGGATACGCCGCATTCGCCAGTTGGAGCGCGGGCTTCGATGCCTGGTATCAGCTCATAAGCAACCTGTATGTGAATACATGGGGCTTAACGACGCTCGATCAGATCATTCCCCGCTACGCACCACCAACCGATAATAACGACGATGCCGCCTATATCAGCGCAGTCGAAAACTCCGTTGACACCTGGCGCGGAAATCAGGTCACGATAGAGGGTCCTCAGCCGATCACAAGCACGACGACTACGCCTGCTGCGACTACGCCTACCCCCTCCACAACTTCTGTAACCCCTACGACATCTTATCAAGCCGATGGATACACCATTGTTGGGAAGCCAACGATTGATGTCGCCTCTATTGACAAGATCCTTACCCTCTACCATTCACCCGCTGCAGGAAAGGGGCAGGCGCTCTATGATACTGGCATAAAGGCGCATATTGATCCGATCTTTGCGTTAGCACTCTTTATGCACGATAGCATTTTCGGAACGGTTGGTATGGCCAGGGTCACACATTCATTGGGCAATCTTCTAGCCCCTGGCAGTGCGACCTGTCACTGCCAGGATTTCCACGGCTATCGTCAATACAATAGTTGGGAAGATGGCTTCAACGATTGGTATCAATTTATGCAATCTCGCTATACCAACCAGGGCATCACCAGCATCGGGCAGATCGTGCCGGATTATTCGATAAGCAAAGATCCTACGATCATCTCTTTGTTCACCAAAACGGTCGAAGCGCGGGTTGATGTATGGCACCATCAGTACACAGGGAAGAGTTAAGATCACTCTGACAGCGTAGCATTGTGAATTTCTCCTGTGGGCCTAAAGGGCCATACTCTTGTATGCCTCAAAAGAGGAATAGATATGAATATGCCTGTTCCCTATCGTGATCTCTTGCACATCTAGCGTAACTTTGTCTGTTAAGATCAGGGGTACATCCCTGCCGAACTTGTTAAAGAGCGACTGAATGGGATTGGCATCGTTTGCATCAAAAGCCTTTCCGTTGACAAGGCGTAGCACTTGTGCCCACGTACCCCATCTGGCGCGTGCATCAAATGGCGGTCCATCGAAAAAGTGGGCAAGGTAGCGACCCAGCACAAAGATGTAGACATTTTGCACCTTGAGCCGCTTTACTTGTGTCGCGTCAAGGCGGCTCAGTAGCACGTTGGCACCATTGCGTTTGACCCACTCGCTAGAGGCGATGACTTGCTTACTCGCGCTATAAAAGTAGTCTCGTTGCCGTAGACGTTCTTGAGAAGAGTAGGCGAAGGGATCCTGGGACTTGAGCTCGAACAAGGCTAAGGCTCCCGTTTTGCGGTCAAAGATGAGGGCGTCCACATCTGTCGCGAGGGTGCCCGTTGCCCCTCTCAATTCCACGCGTCCAGCACTTTTCACGAAGCGTCTATCGGCAAAGAGAGCATAGACATCCTGGCGAAATATTTCTTCGCGTAGCTGCGAGGCGGTATGGTACTCATAGGAGTATTTTCGCTTCAATTCGCGTGTGAGAAAAAAGAGTGGATTGGTGAGGAGTCCAACGAATGACGCGACACGATGCTGTTCATCGAGGCGGATAAGTGGAGGCATAGGAACTGCTAACACCGAAGAGTGATAGGAGATGTTCGATGCATCGAGGGTGTAAGCATCTAATACTAGACGAATCGTTGCAGGAGGGAGAGCAAGTGTTGTTGTAAGTATCTCGGTGAGCGAAGTATCATCGAGAGGTTGGGTGAGAGCATGCCTCAGGAAAGATGTGGGATGGTGATTGAGCGCGATTTGACATGCATCAAGCTTTTTGAGAGCGAAACCCAGAAGGGCACCTGCTATATCTCGATAAATAGCAAAGGGGTACCCTCCAATGATTGCTGAAGCAGGATAGCTAGTGTAAGGAGCCATGCTCTTCATAGAGAGCGCACCAAGACGCTGATAGTAGTAGTCAATGGTGGGTGTGATTTCATAGAGAGGTTGCCTCAGATACACGCGTCTGAGCGTTTTGGGTAGAAAGGCAAAGGGAGAGTGCTTTTTGTAGGCCACTAATGGATGACTCCTTGTAGTCGCCCATTGACACAGGTTGTGTTTCAAAATAGTGCCAATTGCTTGCACGAATAAGAGCAAGCAGGGAACACTGGTTGTCAAGGGAGATGGTGTGTTGTAGATACTCGTGTTGTTCATTGAGCAGGTGACGTAACTGCTCTTGTTTGGAGAATGAGTGCATCTTCGCTCCTGGCTGTGTGCTAAAACAGGAAACAATCAAGCATAACCGAAGAACAAACGGGATTGTCTATCGGTTGTTACTGCAAATGGTGTTTATGCTGATATGTTCTTTAGCACACTGGCGAAGACATGTGTTTAGTATACCTCCCACCTCTAATCTATCTCGATTATATCATATCGCGTACTGAAAAGATGGAAGAGCGCCCCATGTCAGCGGCCTTCCCTACGATCCTCTTCCCCACTGGACAGACCTGGATACCACCTTCAGATTGGTTTTAGACCACATTTATGTCACCATACGAGCCAGCATTGTCGCAATCTTCAAGACATTCGTTCCCTCCAGATTGCTGAGCACAACGACGGCAATCCCACGCGCAGGATAGAACCCATTGAATGTGAAGTATCCATCGACGCGCCCAAGATGGTAGATGAGGCGGCCCAATGGCTCTTGCGCAATAAACCAGCCGTAGCCATAGCCCAGATCAGTGGAGAGTAAACAGCCATGCAGAGGACAGGGGATATGCGGCGTAAACATCGCTTCCAATGCCTGCTGCGGGACGAGCGTGTGCCGGACCAGCGCCTGATCCCACGTGTAGAGATCTTCGATATTAGAATACAGGGCACCCGCCGCGTCAAATACTGTCATGTCATAGAACTCTGGCCTGACATAGTGCGCATAATAGCCAGTCGCATGCGTAGGAAGATGCGGATGGCTATCATCGTAGCCTGTATGCTTCATCTGCAAGGGCGTGAAGATGTTTTGTTGCAAGAAGGTGGCGTACGACTCCCCACTGACGCGTTCGATGATATAACCCAGGAGGATATAGCCTGAGTTGCTATAGCTCCACTTCTGGCCCGGTGGAAAGTCCAGGGGGCGATCCTTGAAGCGGGCAATGAGTTGTGCAGGCGTCGCTGGTTGGTTCCAGGTGACGGCGAAGTCCGCAAAGTTGGTATAGTCGGGGATGCCAGAGGTGTGAATGAGCAGGTTATAGAGTGTGATCGTGCGCCAATCCTGGGGGCAGTTCGTGATATATATGCACAGTTTATCCTGTACATGGAGCTTGCCACGCTGCTGCAAGAGCAAGATCGCCATGGCGGTAAATTGCTTGGTGTTGGAACCAATGCGGAACATCGTCTGCACGGTATTCGGAATGTGTGCATCTTTGTCGGCTGGCCCGTAGCCTTTGCTGAAGACGCTTCCATCGCGTGCGACCAGGACTGATCCCGTCAGCGCTCCCGTAGCGGCAAGATGGCTGAGATAGGCATCGATCTGCTGCGCGTTGGAGAGCGACTTCGGCGTTGCAAGTGAAACGGTCGCGGTGGCAACGGAAAGTTTGCCCGGACTGGCTGTGCTACAACCAGGCAAAGCAAAGATGAAGAGCAAGAAAAGAAGCAAGCCTCGTCGTCTCATCATTTTTAAGAACACTTCCTCTTTTACGGGAAAATAGTATTCTGGTAGGGAAGCCATTTATTCTTCCGTGATGATTGTCATGCAATCTCGCTCTATCTTTTTCGCGTTCCCACGGAAGAATAAATGGCTTCCCTACCAGAATACTATTTTAATTCACAGCACCGCATATCCGAAAATCTTTTCAAAAATCATATCTATTCTTACACATATTCTAATCTATTTTGTCGCCATTGAACGAGTTATCGTCAACCAACAGGTTCTTCGCCAGGGAGGGCCGCTTGCGTGTTACACGTTCGCTTTCCGGTGCGAAGCGATAGCCAACGCCTGGCTCCGTGAGGAAATAGCGCGGATTGGCCGGGTCCGCCTCCAACTTTTGGCGCAACCGGTTGATATACACGCGCAGATATTCGGACTCACCGCCGTACTCAGGTCCCCAGATGCGCTGCAACAGGACGCGATGCGTGAGCACCTTGCCAGCATTGGTGATCAGTTCCCCTAGTAGAGAGAACTCAGTTGGTGATAGGCGCACCTTGCTCCCACGCAGGCGCACGACATGTCCCGCAAGATCAATCTCAAGATCGCCAAACTGTTTGACGCCATCGACGTGCGGCGTCGCCTGGGTCCGACGCAACACCGCACGCACACGCGCCAGCAGTTCCTCTACCCCAAACGGCTTGGTCAGGTAATCGTCGGCCCCAAGATCGAGGGCGGTGACCTTGTCGCGTTCGGTATCCAGTGCCGTCAACACAATGATGGGTACAGCGGAATGTTCGCGCACACGACGGCAGACTTCGAGGCCATCCATGCGCGGCATCATGATATCCAGAATCAATAAATGCGGATCTTCCCGCTCCCACAGGGCGACCGCCTCCAAACCGTTGCTCGCTTCCAGCACTTCAAAGCCGCGTGCACGCAGGTTCCGGCTCACGAAGTCACGCAACGCAACCTCATCTTCAGCAAGCAGAATACGTTTTGCCTTTATTGTCATCATGCATCTCCCTCCATTCCTCATCACGAGAATTATAGTATTGCAGCCAAGACAGGCGCAACGAGCGGTAATAAGAACGAGATTACGGCACCCCGTCCACTGCTCTCCGCCCAGATCACGCCTCCATGGGCCTCAATAAAGGCTTTGCAGATCGTCAGGCCCAGGCCTGTCCCACCGGAATGTTGTTGGTAGCCATGCCGCGCCCGATAGAACCGCTCGAATACATGCGGCAGTTCGTCGAGAGTGATGCCCGGTCCATTATCCATAACTGATACGACAATTTCATCATCGCGCCTCTCAGCAGTAATAATAATCTCGTCCTCACCATAGATCAGCGCATTGGCGACCAGGTTGTGCAGCACGACCTCTATACGTGCTCGGTCGATGGTGACGGGGGGTAGATCAGCGGGGATATGCAGGGATATGGCAACATTCGGGTGACTCAGTCGCGCAAGAATATGCGCCACAAGATCCTGTATTCTAGCGGGAACGCGCTTGAGGTGGAGCAGCCCGGCCTCCTGACGCGAAAGATCGAGCAGATTGCTGACAAGCTGTGCCAATCGATCAGCTTCGCCACTGATGGTCTGCAAGAAATGGCGCTGATCCGCAGGCGACCAGGTCACGTCTTCCTGAAGCAACGTCGAGGCGTGACCCTTGATCGCCGCCAGTGGAGTGCGCAATTCATGCCCAACGGCTGCCAGCAGAGTTGTCTTGAACTCATCCAGTTCACGCTCACGGGTGATATCGCGCAGGAGCAGCCCACGCCCAACGGCCTGCCCTGACTCGTCGCCCACATCGAATAGGCGCACATGAATTGCCCGTCTTCGACCATCACGCCTGATCTCCACAACTACTTCTGTCGTCTTCGCTGACTCAACCAGCGCCAGGGCACGTTCGCAATCGTCAGAATCCACCGCCGCCGTGCGCAGGACATCATAGAGCACCTGGATGGGTCGACGTTCCAGTATCTCGCTGGGTAATCCCATGATCATACTGGCACCCAGGTTGGCGTAGAGCACCGTCCCATCGATGCCCGACAGCACCAGACCATCACTCATGCTGCCCATAATCGCGGCCAGCCTCTGCTTCTCCTCGGAAGCCTGCTGATACAGCCGCTCGTTCTCGCATGCCACCTCGCGCAAGCGTTCGTCGCTGCGTTCGTAGAGCACCGCGTGTTCCCAGGCCAGGGTGGCATAGTTAGCAAACGTCAGTAACAGGTCAATCTCGCTCTGCTTGAAGCGTTGGGCTGCAGTACGGTGCACCAACAAAATAACGCCACCCGCGTGCTGGCTGATGATGGGAATCGCCAGCACCGAGCGGAAGCCCTCATCATAAGAGAACGACGCCACAGGCTGTTGAGCGCTGAGCAGCTTCTGCACCGGTTTGCCATCCCTCAGTGCCGATACCGCCGCCGAACTCACATTTTCAGGCGACAGGGAGAGCGCGTAATTGTAGCGTTTGCTATGACCGGAGCTTTCCAGCACATGCAACACGCCCTGCTCATCCGGCAAAAGCACTGCCGCCGCCTGCACATCGACCAGTCGGCGCACCTCGCGTATGATCTTGCCCACGACGGCATGCGGATCAAGCGATCCAACGACAACATTCGACGTTTCAAGCAGCGTGCGCAGTTCACCCAGCTTGTCCAATCCATCGCGCTCCAGGCGTACGAGCGACTGTGCCAGGCGGCCAACCTCATCGAAGCGCTCGGCGAGAACAGATGCACCTTCTGAGATTGCTTGCTCTGAATCTGGGAGCACCTGGTGTTGGATGGCAAGTGTGTGGAGTGGACGGATGACGCGAACGAGCAGGATGAGCC
>JACDAE010000346.1 GCA_013695595.1 Ktedonobacteraceae bacterium
ATTATGGAATATGTCACCGATCAACTGGTTGAATGTATCTGCGATGAAATTGCAAAAGAGGAGCTTAAACTATTTACCAGTCATGCCCTCATCAAGGCGCAAGCCGAGGACTACGTACGCAATAATCAGGTACGCCTGATCCTTGAGCCCATTAAAAAACGTCTCCTCACCTCCTTTGGGACGCAAGAGATCGAAAATAAGCTTAAGAAACTCCTTTCGACCCTTCATAGGGACACACCAGAGTATGCCGCTGGCAATATCCTGAACCTGCTCATACAGCTTGATGTTGAACTGCGCGATTACGACTTCTCCCACCTCACAGTATGGCAAGCATACTTACGGGGCATCAAGCTATACAATATAAATTTCGCCTATTCAGATCTTACACGCTCCATTTTTACCGATACGTTTGGCAGCATCCTCTCTATTACGTATCATCCCGACAAAAACAGCAAGCTCTTTGCGATAGGAACTGCGACGTGCGAAGTTCGCATATATGAGGCCGGCATCCCTCTTACCATCTGCCAGGGACACAAAGATTGGGTCCGTGCAGTCGCCTTTAGCCCCGATAAACAGACCATCGTCAGCGCCAGTGATGATCAGACTATTCGCCTCTGGGATATCACAAGCGGCCAATGCCGCCAGACATTTCGAGGGCATACTGGACAGGTTTACTCAGTCGCCTTTAGTGCCGACGGGCAGACCATCGTAAGTGCCAGTGATGATCAGACCATCCGCCTCTGGGATATCGCGAGCACTCAGTGTACTAAAATATTGCGAGGACATGTAGGAGCGATCAGATCTGCCATCTTTAGCCCCAATAAAGAAATCATCATCAGTGCAGGTGATGATCGCGTGATTCGGCTCTGGAATACCGCAACAGGCAAACTCTATCAGTCGCTTTATGGACACAAAGGATATATCTATTCGGTAGCATTCAGTCCTGATGGTCGCACCATCGCCAGCGGAAGCGAAGATCAGACCGTTCGTGTCTGGGATATCGGTACAGGAAAGTGCCTGCAAGTACTTGAAAAACATGAGAATTGGGTCTATTCCGTCACCTTCAGTCGTGATGGTCGCATCATCGCCAGCGGCAGTGAAGATCAGACTGTCTGCCTCTGGGATATCAGTACTGGACAGTGTATACGCACACTTTCAGGCCATAGTGGAGGCGTCTGGTCCGTTGCTTTTAGCGCCGACGATCATGTCATCACGAGCGGTAGCGACGATCAACAGGTGTTATCATGGGATGCTACCAGCTGGCAACGCCTACAGACACTTCAAGGACATAGCAGCCGTGTATGCACAATCACGATGAACAAAGATGGCAACATGATTGGCAGTGGTGGTGATGATCAGATGGTGCGCATCTGGGATATCGATACCGGCACATGTCTCAGAACTATGCAAGGACACACTGGACGCATCTGGTCCACCGCATTCAATATAGATGGAACCACTATCGCCAGCGGCAGCGATGATCAAAGTATTCGTCTTTGGGACGTTGCAACAGGACTCAGCCTCAAACAATTCAATGGACATACAGGAAGAGTCTATTGTGTTGCCTTTAGCCCCACAAAGAACCTTATTGCCAGTGGTGGTGATGACCACACAGTGCGCATCTGGGATGCAGATACAGGGGAATGCCTCAAAACCTGGACGGCACATGAAAAGCGTGTCCACTGCATCGCTTTTAGTCCTGATGGCACCACTATCGTCAGCGGCAGCGACGATCAAAGTATTCGCATCTGGGATGTTTCCTCGGATACATGTCGCCACACCATCAAAACCCAGGGGGGGCGCATCTGGTCCATTGCGTTTAGTCCCGATGGACAACTCATCGCCAGTGGCAGCGATGACCAGAATATTCGCCTCTGGAATGCCAGTTCTGGTGAATTTGTAAAAGCCCTTCAGGGGCACACCGGGACCATATGGGGCGTCGCGTTTCTGCAAGACAGCACATCACTCATTAGTAGTGGCGATGATCAAAGCATCCGCCTCTGGGATGTCGCCTCCGGTCAATGTTTGCATATCTTACGCGAGCAGTTTCGTGTAAGATCACTTGTGAGCAGTCCAACTACCTATAGAATAGCCAGTTGCGGCAATTACGAAGGGGCGATCACTTTATGGGACATGAACAACAACACGCGCATCGGTAATTTAAAAAGTGAACGTCCTTATGAAGGAGTAAATATTAAAAAAGTCAAAGGATTGACGGAAGCACAAAAGGTGAGCCTTATGGTGCTGGGAGCTTTAGATACCTGAAGCAGGTGACTACACCGGTAGGCTCTCCCTGTTTTAACCAACAGGGCAGAATAAAGGATGAGAGTATCGATGCCCAGTTTGTTGAATTCAACAAGCTGGGCAATTCCAATAAAAGGCTTTTTATTACGTATAAAGGAAAATCTTATGGAAGACGTTAGCAGCCCACAATACCACACATATGGAGGTGAGGTAGAGATTTTAATCATCGACAGATCTACGGGATCTGTTGCTCCACTCCCACAATATATCTGTGATGACGTACAGCTAGAATTAGAAGATGTGCCCGACTCCCTTGGATTGCCAGTGCTCATAGGATATGATGCAACGGCTTCCCTCATCGAACTTAGAGGTGGCATTTACAAAACACTTTCTCATTTGCTGTATAGCCTTCAGTACGCACTTTTTCAACTCTGGGGCATGCTTGAAAAGAGCAAATATTCTTTATTAACATCGGCCTATCATCCACAAGCAAATCCCCTGGAAGCCTATCAATACGTCATATCAAAGCCCATGTATAATCTGGTAAAAGGCTCATCTAGCATACATGCACAGGCATTATCCAAAATTTATCCCAATCATCCAGAACTAGGCCGCAAATGGCAACACGAGGAAACCGCATTAGCGGCTGCAATACAACCCTGGAATTCGCTGGAACCCGCTCATGCGGCTGACCAGATCGCTGTCCTCCAGGCCACAGGCTGGATATTCAATCTGCTAACAGCGAACTCGCCTTTTGCCCAGGGAAGACACACAGGGAAAAGAGATTATCGCTTAGAAATATGGAATACTATGACGGCGCAAAGCCGCTATCAGCAGGATAACATCCTGATAAAAAACGTCCCGTCCAGGCCCAGAAAACTCGTCGACTACTACAAGTATGTCTTTAGCAACCAGCGACCAGCAGTCATACCAGATCTCTATCCTCTCACGCAGAGGAATACAGCAAAAGATAATAAAACACATTTCCTGGCCATCAAGCAACCTGACGACCAGCAAGAGTTCAACATACTCACGTATCTACAAGCTGATACCATCAAAGCAATTCATCTCGGCGATGCTAGCGAACAAGATGTTGCACCCAGCGTAGCCCATATCTTCAATGATTTTGACATCTTTTATGTACCCCACTACGGGGCACGTCTGCGTATCAATCTGCCAGATGCAGAGAACATTGACCCAAAAGAATTCGCACGCGCAATTATTGCTGGCGATGAAGCAACCTTCCAATCACTACTCATACAAGGCGGCATCCAAAAAGGATCAATCTGTGCCGAGGGACGAGTTGCCGCAACCGTATTACCGACAAACAAGAACTCTGACTGGCAACAATTCAATATCCCTTTTGTGCTTCAGACAGCCATTGTACGCCGCCACAAGCAAATCCTTGCATTCTTCGAAGAGGCTCAACTCGCATGGGAGGATCTCACAGAGAGATTACCAACGATGACCAATATCACCGAATGGGGCTTTAACGCACCTATTGGAGAATATCGAGCCAGCGAACTGGCAAAAAAGGTCTGGGAAATTGCCAGGACAAGTCTCAGCTCGGAAGAAGCAGCCCTTGTCGGAGATACAATTGATACGATTTTATATACATGCAAGGCACCTGCTGAAGAACAGATCGACTTTCTCACTCACGAAAATGCATCAATAGGCCATGCGTTGCCATCTTTAATAGATCATCTCTCTATTAAGGGCATACCCATACCTGATAGCACCATGGATACCATTCTAGCTGCAACATTTTGTGTATTAGCATAGCCAGACAGCAATTCATTTATTCGAGGTATACTCCTTTGAAAAATATTGGCATCATTGGTGGGGTTGGTCCCATCGCAACAGAGCTTTACTATCACTCTCTCGTTACTAAAGTAGAAACTTTACACGGAGAGAAGCCAGAAATTACGGTATACAACCTGGGCGTTGACCCTGAAATAGAAAATGCCTTTATTCAAGGGTACGAATGCGTAGATAAGGAAATTTATCTGCGTACCCGATATCTCTTGTTACAGGTACTAGAGAAATTTGTACAAAATAGCATTACGACCATTGCAATGCCATGTAATACCTTACAGCCATTACTTGAAGACATTTGTAAGAAAGAGGCTTCTTCCTTCCACAACATTAACTTAATCGAAGAAACATCAATGCAGGTGGCGAGGCAGAAGGTGAAGCGGGTCCTTATCATAGGCACCAACGAAACATGTCGGAGCAATATTTATGGTGATACCCTGAAACGCTCAGGAATAGAACATACCTATCTAGCTGAGGATGACCAGCAAATCGTTGCCCAACACATTTCGGCCTGTTTACGTGCTCCCCAGGATGCATCTCCTTATCTGAAGAACTTTATTGCATGTATTGAGCGCGCCTCTCACGATGTAGATGGCGTAGTTATTGCATGCACTGATCTATCAGGCCACGTGCTCAACGAACACCTCAGCACCCCTGTTATCGATTCGCTCCAGGCTCTTGTCGATAGCTCGGCTGAATATATTTTGTCTTGACGATAGAGGAGCAAATACCGTCAGTTTCCATAGGTAATCAGCAGCGGCGGCGGCTTCAATGCAAGCACCTGTTGGGGGGTCATTAATGTCTTTGCCTCAATATGGTAAAACATCTTAAAGCCGCCGTAGCGAAAATTCTGATACTTCTGCATATCCTGACCAACCCAGCTATTATACTGAAATGTTTTATCCGCCTGATCCCCTTTATAGCCTCCAACACTGTCGATATGGACCACTACATCGACGCGTGAATCATTGAGCAGGTCGCGCTTATCGGCAATCTCTGCCACCCCGGCATTATAAGGGTCTTTCAGACCATCTCCATCAGGGCGGTATTGGTGCAACAACAGGACTTTGCGCGGCACGTGATACTTCATAGGAAGCTCCGCGAGCGTCTCAATGATCGGATTAAGGTCGGAGGCACGCACGTTGCTCAAGTTCGTACCCGGAATACCGTCATGGCGCGGGAACATCCACTCTGGATCGACCGCCAACTGCACAAATGAATAGTGCTCCAGGTATGGCAGGAAAAAGTTGAGTTCTTGCTTGACAGGAGCCAATCCAAAGTCGAGATCTAAAAACAAGATCAGGCCATTTTGTTGGCAAAAATCGATGTATGACTGAATGGTCGCAGGGTCCAGATGATGGCTGTAGGTTCCCTGTGGCCCAGGAAAACCGTCGGGCACGCTGGCAACAAGATCGATACCAGGCTGCACAGGATGCAAAGGATCAAGATTCTGATAGACTGCCGCCTGAGCACGCAAATCACTTAGCATGCCGGTAGTCAGTTGATACGCGGGTCCGGTTGCTTCCGCCCCTGGAATAGCATAAAAAGCCACTATACGATGCGTTGGCAAAATAGCTCCAACATTGGGATCAAATGGTTTTGGGGTCGGCGTCGGAGTAAACGTCGGCGTTGGAGTAATCATCGCATGTTGATTTGCATGTGGCTTATTCGCAGACTGTAGTTGTGTAAAGAATGGATAAAAAATAACCTCTATAGTACCCACAACGAGTACACCAAACAGGAGAAAGCCCAGAAGAAGAGAGAGCTTACGTGAGCCTCTCCCCGAACGAGAAGACAATTTTCTCGTCGGCGTTGTAAAGATTTCATTTGAAGGCTCACTACTGTAGCCCATACTTGATGATGAGCTCAATTTTCTCGTCTCCGACGAGAAAATCTCATCGGGCGGCTCATTTGTATATCCACTCATATAAATGTACCCTTGCATTATCAATAAGGAAACGCTGGTGTGAGTCTTGAGCACCATCACTCTGAGTTTACCCATCATTGGCACGTATCACGAAGTGATTATTTTCATGAAACAGTTTACACCAGTGATAACGCCATCGTTGCCTAGTTGGTCGCACATAGTACTTTAGGCAAAGAGTGCGCAAAAATAGGGGATCAGGTGGAGTCAGCAGGGACCCGATTGCATGCTGCTTAACGAATAGATCCAGATACCTGCATTGTGGGGAAAGATCATCAGTGTAGGTATCCGGATTCAATTCTTAAACAGCATGCAATCGGGTCCCTACCGTTTTGCAACATTTTCATGTACATAGATGGGGATACGATGCAGGGCTATTTCATTCTCGCTTTCCTTCCGGATATGGCTCGCAAGCGAGCCGAAAAGGGTTGATAGTGTGCGCCGTAGGCGCGAGGGAAGCGAGAATGAAATAGCCCTGGATACGATGACGTTTGCTTGTATGGGCATGTGCCGTCTAATACTACTTACCAGCGTTATTCATGATGGTCTGGGCAGCCGCAGGCCAGGTTCCAGCGGTAAAAGTGTTATTCGTAACGACATCGTTATTGGCATTGCAATGGGCCGAGGTTCCCTTGCTGCCATTACAAATGAGATAATCGGTGTACACGTAATTATTTTTCACAGTGTTGTAGGCGATGTTGGTTTGTGACATTGAGAGCCAATAGGTCACTTTATCCACCACATTGTACGTGTCGGTGAAATGTTGCGAACCCTCATCATGATAGATTGCTCTACCAGCGGAGCCAGCATTGTAGATGTAGTTATGGTTCTCTACAGATCCAGGCTGGCTGCTCAAGGTGTAGATGCTCCCACCTTCACCCACTACTTGCAGCGTGTCATGCACAAGGTTGTAGGTGATCTGGTTATTCTGAGCATAGGAATTCGTGCCCCAGCCCCAGCCGACTGAGATCCCGGTATTCGCTATAGCATAGACGCTATTGCGTGTGATCAGGGTATTTTTACTGTATCCGACCCAGATACCGGCTGCATCCGCATAAATCAGCCCAATCTTGTAAATTTGATTGTGTTGAATGGTATTCCCACTCGTCATCTGATTGGCATCGGTCGTGGCAAAATCGGTCACTTCTCCGAGCTGTATGCCATTGGAAGCGATGTCTGTGATGGTGTTGTTCGAGATGGTATTATTCTGCGCACCATGGCCGAAGTCGATTGCAGCGCCACCCAGATGAGTAAAGATACTATTTGTTAAAGTGATGTTGTGTGCATACTGGAACGAGATATTGCCGAGCGTCTTGGCTGGGGCAGCACTGTTGATCCACAGAATGCCGGATTGATTATCGGCATAGCCCTGACTGCCAGCGGGTTGCAGCCATGTACCATACTCAAAGGTAATTCCTGAGAAGGTGATGTTGTGCAGCGGCTCTGTAATACTTGTTCCACTCCCATCAATCAATTTTTCTACCGTTGGAGCAACTACCTGTGCCGTAGCCATATTTTCGCCGGAGCGGGGGATGTAGTAGATGTAGCCACCGCTACGATCCAGATACCAGTCACCAGCATTTTGCAGCAACTCATAGGCGTTTTCAATATACGTCACGGTATTCATCTGCACAATGCCCTGTCCATTATAGGGATGCCCTGGATTGGGAGAGGTACCAGCATTATTCCAGCAAGGTGTTTTCATAACGATAGTTGTTCCGCTCAGACTGGCAACGCCACAGCTCAGGTATTTCCAACCAGCGACTGTGACAATCTCAATGTCAGTTGGATTGCGCCAGGTCTGCATAGCTGTATTGGTAGTCGTCCAGCCCGTAGTCGTCTTGGTAAAGCCTGTAGGGTTTTTCGCGCTTCTGGTAATGTTTGCACGCACTCCATTAACATAGAGTTGCAGCGTCTGAAGTGTGGTTCCCACATGAGCACGATATATTTTTTTTGAACTCTTGTAGAGCGACCAACCAGTCACCGTAGTCCCACCGCTAATAATGGGAGTTTCACCGGGATAGGCCTGATAAATAACATTGAACCCATTCGTGCCTGAGTCCGTCTGCGTTAGCTTATCGCGGAAAGTAAGGCTAGAGGTAAGTGTATACGTACCGCCGCGCAGGTCGACGAGAATATCGCCTGTCATATTGCTATTCATTGTACGTACTTTAACCTGCGCACTGGCTAATGAGCAGGGGGTAGCTAATGAGCAGGTACTACCGCTACCAGTTGGCGCAGCATACAAAGTCGCCTGTGTTGCAGCATGAGCCGGGACAATTGATGAAAAGACAAAGGAAGCTCCCAGGCACATCGCAAAAACCATGCTAAGGAAGAGGTGGAAACCGGCTCGGCCATTCCATGTAGAATGAGACATACTGTGTTTCTCCTTCGATAACCATGTAAGGCAATGGTATGAATCCCTGTACACTTCCGCGTGAAAAGTATGCGCGCAAACTAGCATCTATAACCTCGGACGAAAAGAGAGCCAGAAGGCACACTCACAAGGAGGTACCTCCTGGACGAAACCAGTTCTGATCAGTCGGCCTCTAATTTCACAGTGTCATACATAGCGCCACCACCACTACTCACGTTGGTTGCGTGGAAGGTGAGGGTATTGGCACCTACTTTTAAAAAAGAGGCGGCAAAATTGAGGGTGAACAGATGGTAATAACCACTCTGGTTGGCACTACGATAAATGCCTGCGTCATTGGTATACGAAGGGAATGAACCCGCGCTTTTCCCATTGACACCAACGCTGATACTCGCCGTTCTGGAAGATCCTGCCAGAGCCACCGTCAAGTGGCCATTCCCACTATACGTTTTACTCAGGTTGAAATTTACCGTCCAGGTGCCCGCTTGCGTCTGTGCATAATACCAGTTATTGGCTGGAGTACTCTGGCCGATCGTATACGTCAGATTGGCTGGCACCTGATTAAACAGCCCATACTGACGCGGAAGATTTCCCAGCTTGAACTCATCTGCCTTGCGATCCGCTGAGCCAATTTGCCAGAGGAAATTTGTATATTGTACAGGCGACCAGGTCAATGTGCCCAGACTTACAGATGTGCCGCTCACACTCACGTTGTCACGTTCATACTGACTCGTCACACTTCCAATGGCACCTCAAGCGGTACTTACCCCATTTGCAAAAGCATAGAGGCTATAGGTTGCTGGACGAACTTTGGGTATGGTGAAGTTTCCGTTGGCATCAGCTTGAGTGGAGAAGATGTAGTCCGCACCCTGAGCATAGAGGTCACCACCTGGTTTCGCCAGTGCTACAGTGGCCCCCGCCGCAGGCTGCCCATTCGCCAGGCGTAACGTACCAGTGACGGTTGTTCGTGAGAGGGGATAATGGGCGTTGGATAACCAGCTATATGGCCATGACGCTCCTTCTAAACCAGCCTGGGATTGAGCGTCAGAGATGCTACCATTATTGAAGTAGACCAGCCATGGTCCATATATTTTACCGTTGGGGATGGCTACCGAGGGCGTCCCAAAATGACTGGCTGAGAGCATATTAAGAACTGTGCCGTCACCGCTGTTCGCTTCGACATGGACGGTCAACTCTTGCTTCATCGGCCCACCATTGACATATTCATGGCTGGGTGAGATGACCCAGACGCCATATCCACCGCCGTAAACACCGTGGAGCTTATCTTGCTGCACATAGGTTGTCGCATCGTATTTAGTGTAAACTGATCCATCTGCTAACTGATACGTTGAATCCTGCAAAACCTTCGCGCTGTTTATCTGACTCAACGTGGGAAAAGCAAGCGACCTTACACTGTTATATCCGGTACGGAAGATACCCCCATTCACACGATACAACGTGCGAAACTCACCTACAGTCCCGATGCCCGTTGCAACAAAGTAGGAATAGAGGCCACTGACGCCGGTGCGTACAACATAGTGGAGTTCGCCCCAACTACTGATGTAGGCGATATCGGCCATGGTTGAGGTGTTGGTAACAACCTTCAGTTGATTTGGGCTAAAGCCCGTGCCTCCATTGATTGAAGAGTAAAAACCTTTTGCGGGACCGATGAGTTCTTTGCCATTCCAGACAAGGGAGGTGCCCGTCCCAGAACTATCAAACTTGATGGTGTAGATGCCATTGGAGACCGTCGCGTTCATCCCCGACACCGATAATGTGACAGCACTTGCCGCCAGAGTGGTATGCGCTCGTTGAGTCAGGCTAAATGTAAAAAGCCCCAATGCCAACAAAATCAGCACTGTTCCACGCAAAACAAGTGGATGCTTTCCTTGCATCTTCATTTTTTAGATTCCTTTCTTGCCTTTACCCTTCTTCCTTTGAAGGATAATATCAAGGATAAATCACAAAGAGAGGTTTTGTCAAGTAAGATGACAATATAGGCTGCGAAAATCTGGGCCGCACCCGACAATATGGGCCTCCATTAGCCCTCTTGTAAAACCTCCGCAATGCGCTGCCTTAGAAAAGTGCACTCCCGCTCATTCTGGCAAAGATTGAGCGCCTGTTTATAGGCATCGCTGGCTTCTTGTAAGCGACCAAGAGACCGTAATAGATCTGCTTTGGTGGAGTAGAAAAGATGATAATCATGGAGAGATTTCTCCATCTCAGACCGTTCAAGCAGAACAAGACCTTGCAAGGGGCCATCAGCCATCGCAATCGCTACCACCCGATTGAGTTCAATCACTGGCGAAGGTGTGATCCGCATCAATATGGCATACAGGGTCGCAATCTGTGTCCAATCAGTGTCACTTGCCTTTTCTGCCTGTACGTGTAAAGCACTAATAGCGGCCTGGACCTGATAAGTTCCAAGCTGCTTCATAGAGAGAGCCTGATCCAGTATCGTCATCCCCTCTTGCTTCTTTTTGGGGTCCCAGAGAGAGCGATCCTGTTCAGCGAGTAAAACAAGCTCTCCATCTAATCCAACGCGAGCATTGCGCCGCGCATCGTGTAACAGCATTAAGGCGAGAAGCCCCAATGCTTCTGGAAGGACGCTCTGCAAGGCTTCATTTGCCAGCAGCAGGGTCAAAACGCGGGCCAGCCGTATAGCCTCGTCGCACAGTTCTTGCCGCATCAACTCATTGCCGTTTGTGACCGTATACCCCTCGTTAAAAATGAGATAGAGTACAAACAATACGGACTCTACACGCTCTTCTAGTACGTCAATCGATGGAACACGATAAGGAATACCAGCATCCTTGATCTTGCGTTTAGCTCTCACTAACCGTTGCGCCATCGTTGGTAAAGGAACAAGAAATGCATTGGCGATCTCATTGGTGGATAGGCCGCCAAGAGTATGCAGGGTCAATGCCACCTGTGCCTCCAATGCCAATGCGGGATGGCAACACGTAAATATCAACTTGAGCCGATCATCAGGAATGGTAAGATCCTGCATCTCCTGTAACCCTCCCCGCCCTTCCTGGTCAACCAACACTTGTAGAATGCCTTGCTTACGCGCAAACGTACTATCACGGCGCAGGCGGTCGATAGCCTTGCGCCGCGCCGTAGTAGTAATCCAGGCCCCCGGATTGAGTGGTATGCCATCTACAGGCCAATGCTCAAGGGCAACAAGTAACGCATCCTGAAGCGCATCTTCAGCCAACTCGAAATCCCTCACCATCCCAATCAAAGCCGCAAGGATGCGATCGGCTTCCAGGCGGAAGATATGCGCGATAATCTGGTGCGTTGTCTCCATTACCCATCTCAACTAACGCTATTCAAACACCATCACCGGTCGGATCTCAATCGAGCCATTTGCAACAGCCGGGATCTTTGCAGCAAACGCTATTGCCTCGTCCAGATCCTTGCAGTTGAGCAGATAATATCCACCCAACTGCTCTTTCGTCTCAGCAAAAGGGCCATCAGTGGTCAGCGTTTTACCATCGCGCACGCGCACAGTTGTCGCAGCATTGATAGGCATAAGAGCTTCACCACTCACAAAAACGCCTTTTTTGTTGACCTCTTCGCTAAAAGCATTATAGGCCATGTACTCTGCACCAAGTGCTTCTTGACTCAATCCGGCACGAGCTGCCTCGTTTTCATAAATCATCAATACGTAACGCATTGTTTCCTCCTAGAAAGTATAATCTCTTTTTAAGAAGGGTGCTTCTTCATCCTTCTACCAAAACGACGAATGAGGTATGACCATATCGACAGATCCGACAACCAATTTCGCGAAAAATTGGGCGCAGGAGATTTGCGTCTCATATATATAGGAAGAAAGGGGCAGATATGGGGAAGGAAACTAAAGCTTACGACCATAGTTATCGATATATTGGACGAGGTCTTGCAATTTAAAGGGTTTGCGGAGGATGGGAATAGATGGGAAACGTGTGCTTACGCGGTCCAGTTCACTCTTGTGTGTACCAGAAACGATCAGGATGGGCAACTTCTTCGTGACGGCATTTGCATGGAGTATCGTCAACATTTCTTCCCCAGAGATACTACCCGGCAGATTGAGATCCACGATCACCAGATCATATGGCAATAGATGCTTCTCGGTAGCGGGAGAGAGCACTTTTAAAAGGGAGTCGCCCGTTGTATGGGTGGAAACGGTATGCTCAAACATTCCCAATGCAGTTGTCATATACTCACCAACAGCTGGATTATCTTCCAACAATCCGATGTTCATCGATACCACCTTTTCTTTGCTACGCTCGATTCTACTTTTTTTACACCATACACTCTACCTCAGTGAAGTATAAGATCAGGAATAATCTATAGGGAAGCACTAAGATGATTCAAAAATGACGCAAACATGATTCCTTTCGTGCTAACCTCTAAACAGAACCATCATTATGCGCTATAATGTCTCTATCGCGAAGATACTATCCTGTATTATCCGCGCAAACATTTATAGCAGAAAGAAACAGACAAATATGACTAGCGACGCTTATCCGTGCCCAGCAAGCAATTCCGATCTTTTTCGGCAGAAGGTTGTCTTTGCTCTACGGCAGGCGGGGCGGCTCCAAAGGGAATTGGCTCACGCCATGGGTATCAATCCCCAGGTACTCAGTCGCAAATTGCACAACACCAAACAGGCGTTTCTTTCGCATGCAGAAGTGAAGCAAATTATTAAAATCCTGGCAGCGTGGGATGCAATTGAGATACAGACAGAAGCGATAGAACTCCTATCTTACATGGGTTTGAAGGCAGAAAGCTTTTCTGAACAAGAATGGAATACAGCACCCTTAAAACGCCTTGAAGTAATAGCACGCGACAACATTCCCACTGCCTCGCTTCCATTAGCACCAATTGCTGCTCTTTCTTCATTGCCTGCACCATCAACTGAACTCCTTGGACGTGAACATGACATACAGATGCTACTAGAGCGTTTACGACACCCATCCATTCGCCTCCTGACACTACTAGGGACCGGTGGCGTAGGTAAAACGCGCCTGGCACTAGCGATAGCCCACGCCGCCTACAATGACTTTGCGGATGGAGTTTTTTTTGTTCCGCTGGCAACCCTGAGCAACATCACACTGATTCCTTCAACAATCATACAAGTACTGCATCTAAAAAATCCTGTTACTGGAGAAGAGCCAGGCAGACAGACTATATCTTCTCAAGAAGAGTTGCTCAAAACATTTCTACGCGACAAAGAAATTCTGCTGATATTGGATAATGTGGAGCAAATACCGGATATGGCACCTTTCATCGACGATCTATTGAGTAGCACACCCTCTCTGAAGATCATGGTCACCAGCCGGGCGGTACTCCATCTCTATGGAGAACAGGAATTCATTGTTCCTTCACTCGACTTCTATATACCCGATCAGGCAAGAGATCTGCATACAGTTTCTCAGCTCTCAGCCATTCGCCTCTTTATCGAACGTGCTCAGGCCATCAACCCTTCCTTTCAAATCACAGAACAGAATGCGGCGATCATCACTCATATTTGTGCTCGCCTGGACGGGCTACCGCTGGCAATTGAATTGGCTGCTGCACGTACCAAAGTGCTTTCTTTACCCATTATTCTGCAAAGACTCACAGGCGAAACAGGACAAAGCCTGACCTTTCTCTACTCTAAAGCACGTAATATTCCCCAACGTCATCAGACATTACAGGAAACCTTAAACTGGAGCTATGAATTACTTACTCCACAACAACAACGTTTCTTTCGGCACCTGAGTGTATTTGTGGGCGGATGGACGGCTCAGGCGGCCCTGATTATCTGCATGACAGAGGACAAGACGGCGACTCTCGATGATGTGCTCGAACTGATAGAAGCCTTGATCGATCAGAGCTTAGTGAAACGAGCACAACCAGGTGCAGAGGGCGAAAATCTGGAGCCACATTTTTACTTCCTGGCGACAATTCACGAATATGCATCAGGGCGCATGATAAACAATGCAGAGATTGAAGAGGTACAACGCAGGCACGCGATTTACTATCTTGAGCTGGTGGAAGCCATCGAATCCGATCTCACTGATCAGAACCAGGTTGCAGCGGTAACACTGCTCATAGATGAACAGGATAATCTGCGAGTTGCCTTAACATGGTCCATCGACCACGATGAGACTGAAATAACGCAACGCATGTGCGGAACACTCGGCAAATTCTGGGAAGCACGCGCACAATTTCAGGAGGCTCATCTCTGGATCGATACCGCCCTCAAGATAACACGGAAGACAACACCGGCTATCCGTGCCAAACTCCTGATGGCCGCATCCCGCCTCGCCTTATGGGAGATGGCCTGCGAACGTTCACGCGAGTTAGCTCACGAAGCACTCGCACTCTATGAAGTCAATGAGGACATTGCAGGGAAAGCATACGCGATTTTCCAGATTGGCGATACATGGCATATGCAAGGTGAATATACGCAGGCAACCAGATACATTGAAGAAAGCTTACATCTCCTCCGCATGCAAAAAAATTGGGGCACCTATGCCTTTGCACTGAGCAGATTGGGAGCAATAGCCCTACTCCAGGGCAATTTCTCTCAGGCCTGGGTACAATTACAGGAGGCATTGCCGCTTCTTCGCGCCTATAGCGAACCCAATCTGCTCAATGTTGCATTGGTATATCTGGGTACATTGGCCCTGATCCAGGGTGATGTGGAGCAGAGCATAATCTACCTGCGAGAAGGATTGCTCCTGGCACGAAAAATAGAGAATCACTATACGCTCGCCACAACGCTGATTACGCTCGGCTGCCTCTTAGGAACTACACAGGGGCCATCTTACGCAGCACACATATGTAGTGCAGCCGAAGCACTCTTCGCCAGTCTCAATACCGTATTGCCTGCGGCCTATCAACCACTCTATTCTGCGTACCTTAGCGGCATAAAAGCTCAGGTTGATGAGACGCTCTGGCAAACCTGGTGGACGAAGGGACAGACGCTCTCGCAAGAAGAAGTGAGCATGCTTGCGCTGGAAGCAACGTAAGAGAACATATACAGGCAGCATGCATCATCTCAGGCTTTTTTCGCTGATGGTGTCAGCTCGTCATCTCCCTCTTCACATTGCCACTCTGCACATTCATTGCAGTTGAGAGAGTCAGGCCGAGAGCGCTCAAACACCCCATACCCGCAACCGTCTGGATGACAGCCGCCCAGGGATGCGAGAAAATGAACATCGCCGTTACACCGTGTGGATCAAGATGCAGAAGGCCAGAGAAAACAAGCAATCCAAAGACCTCGTTGCTTCCCACCTGCCCCGGTGGATTTGGGAGAATATAGAAGAGATTATAGACCGCATATCCAAAGATGGCGAGTCCGAAGGGGATTGATACGCCCACCGTCCAGAAGGCCAGTAAGGCGAAGAGTCCGTCACATAAGACCGCAGCAATCGTTAGCAGCACCGCCGGGATGAAAATTTTAGGCTGTCGCGCACCCGCCAGCAGCGCATCCACAAAATTGGTGGCAAAGCCCTCGATTTTGCTTCCAGCACCCCTTGGCAGGGCACGCGTCATACGCTGTAACAGAATAATAGCGGCATCGCGTTTCCAGGCAGCCAGTCCAATAAAAGCAATCAGCATGATCAGCAGCAATCCAACTAGGCCCAATACAAGCCAGAGGCGGATATCCATCTTAATACCAAGTACTGGCACAATTGCCATAATAATGAGCGCGGGCAGGAGATCAAGCGCCTTATCCATCGCAACAGTGGGAAGTGATTGACTGATAGGAATATTGGCAACTCGCTTGAGCATAAGGCTCTTTGCCACTTCACCGCCACGGATGGGAAGCAAAAAATTGAGAAAAACGCCTACGAGGAAAAGCTGTACGGCTTTGAGGGTACTGACTTTTCCAATCGGATTTAAGAAAAGTTTCCAACGTACGCCACGAATGCTGAAAGCCGCCAGGAAAGCACAGCCACAGAGCAAGGCATAGATAATCCCACGCGGTGTCGTTAAATGAGCACGAACGATACCCACCGTTGTAGGAATATCAACGTAGTGGGCGACAAGGAAGAGAAAACCAACGCCAATAGCCAGGCCAAGCACAATCTTCGCGGTTGGCGTACCGAGGATAGCCTTCCACCCAGACAATGGTTTCAGCGTCGGAACAATCTGATCAATAGTCAGTGGATCGAACGTAAGAACGGGGCTACTGAGGTCATTCCCTTCTTCACGTTCACTTTCATTTATCCCACCGCTATCTAATCCATCTTGTCCAGGCTGAAACACTAAGGAAGTCGCGAGCAGATGGTTGATCTGCTCCTGTAAGTGATTTTGTTCCTGTTGCATGGAAACCTCACAATCTTACTAACCCATCTTTCTACCTATCCTGAACGTCCATGTAAGGAGTGTAAGAAGATATCCTAAATGAACTCATTAAAGGAGGAAAGTTGCGTATCTTTCAATATAGACAACTTTCCAGAAAACACACTACCGTTTACGCCATACTGAGAAATAACCCGTTCCATAAACATCTCGAAATGGGATCTTAGCAACAAGTTCATACTTATTGCTTTGCTTTATATCATTGGTAATGTTCATAGCAGTGGCATGATCAAATCCGTAATTCAACTGAATGATGTCAAAGTATCCATCATTTATCGCCTGAGCATACGCAGGATCACCAACGTAATAATGCCCCTGCTTATCGGTGTATTGAAAGAAATCGAGTCCGATCCATTGCCAGTTGTAGGTATCGTCACGTAAGTTATAGCGGGAGACTTCGTATTGCTCCATCAGGTAATGGCCGTTCCCAGAACGCACCTGCGTATTCAGCATATAAGCAAGCTGAGTCGTATCAGGCCAGCCAGTGTACATATTTTGTGCCTCTTGTACCCCTGCAAAGAACAGCACAAGACACACAGAGACCCCCGCTACCCAATAGCGCCCAGACGAAAACTTATGCCAGAAACCAGATAGAGAAGCCAGCGCATAACCTGCTACTGGTGCCGCGAAAAACATAGAAAATCCCAGGTGCTTATCCAGGGAAATTAATTCATATTTATAGATATGGTAAGCAGGGACAAGTAACGTCGAACCGAGCAGCAAGAGTACAACGAGGAGTTGCTTTTTACGGGCAAAGAAAAGACTTACTAGCGCAACTCCATAAGGCAGACCAATCATCTCAACAACATGGATGATTAATGTTAAACGTGGAGTGCCCTGCTCAACAACGCGGTTTGTTGTTGTTGCCCCCAGTGCATGCAGCATATCCCGATCAAAGTGCGTAATGAGAAAAACTGCTACTGCTCCTGCTGCCACCACAGACAAGCCAGCCAGAGACCCACGGATGAGTGTGCTGACCCAACCCTTCTGTAGAAAAGTGCACAACACCAGCACAGTAAGAATAGAGGGGATAAAGAGCAAGGCCGCATACTTGGTCCCAAATGCCAGTATAAGAATTGGACCAATCGTCAATGCCCACCAGGGTCGGCGGGCATAACATGTTTTCACTGCCAGGGCCATGCCAATAGCAAGTAAACAGATACAAAGAGGATCATAGGTCGCCAGGCGACTTAAAAAAAGGATTGGCCCCTGACATACCAGAAAGATCGCCGCAAACACAGCGCATGGCTGGTTAAAAAGCTTTTTTGTCACGTAATAGGCACAAGCCGTGACTATTAGCATACAAAGCGTACTGAAAACACGTACAAGCTGAAGTCCGCCTATCATGTTGAGAGCACCAGCAATCAGTGGATAGAGGTAAGGATTGCCCGAAAAATAGTAACTATAGTTATCAAGCAATGGTAACCCACTAAACCAATGTTCTAAGAGTTGTTGTCCAGCATAGACATACAATGCCTCATCCTGAAAGGCTGTATTCTGTAGCAGCATCCAGGCTATCACCGCTTGAAAGACCAGAATCAGGGGTAATGACCAGCGTGCGAGTGACTTATCAGTCAAAGCACGCTTTTGTAGTATTTTCTTCGTCTCCACAGACGATTGCGTTAAAGAAGTTTCGATCACAATTGAGTCCTTGCTTTCATCTATCTTTATGCCAGTATATTTATTACTTTGCTGCCTGAACCTTTTGCTGCAAGCCGCTCACGATATTACGCATAACGGCCAACGAAGCAGGATCAGATGTCATAGACCAACTTTTAATTTGTGCTCGTGTGGCATTCAGTCCTGGTCCACCTTCGTGATAGAGCAATGCATGCACCTGCGGAATATAATTGACCGCCTGTCCAAGTTTTGTTAACCACGCTGACTTTTGGGCCGCCGATCCATTCACACTGGCCTCCACGATAATTGGTTTGGTTGGGTAGCGATCTGTCAGATCCATCAATACAGTTTCAGGGTCACCCCATTTTGTACCGGGATAGTCAATAAAACTTTGTAAAACGGCATCGATAGAAGACAGTGGGGGAGCATATATCTGATCGTTAAGCGGATCAGCGGGTGCCCAGACCCAGGCCACATTGTCTGCTCCTGCCTTATGGAAAATGGATTGTACATGCAACCAGGCTTTTGCAACATCTTGTGGAATACCACCATTGGCGACGCCCGATGATAATGACCAGTTACGATCGGCATGCTGCAAGATGGTTAGATACACTGGCTTGCCATAAGCACGAATAGTACTGGCCCATTTCTGGATCTGCTGGTCATGATCTCCGTTATAGATCGCAGGTAGATTGGCATCAAGCGGTGGCTTGTTATGAGGGCCAAACACGCCAAACTGGAGGGTGATCCAGGGACGTGCATGCTGTTCCGCTAACTGATTAGCCCAGGACATATCGAACTCATCATGGATATCCTGGGTACGTCCCATAATCGAAAACTGCGTCCCAAGATCGTGCGCTAAGATTGGCGGCTGGCTCGTTAACAACTGAACCGGAAGCGAAACACCAAAGTAAGGTGCCGGTCTATAATCTTGCGCGATCAGAAATGGCTTAGAATCGGGACTCAAAAACGACAAAGAACCATTTATAAGCATAGGGCAGGCAACCAGAGCCGCCAGGCCCAGATTCCATACAGGGTGCAAGCCACGTTTGCGGCTCAACAACTTCGTGGGATAAGACTGACCGGCAATCCCCTGCCTGGTCACTCTCGACCTCTGTGCAGCTTGATGGAACCGGATATCTTTAATATTCAGCCAGAGAAAGCTACCCAACATCAGCATCGAATAAACTACCCATAAAAGACTGATGAAAAGGGATGTCTGCTCTTGCCCTTTCGCATGCGTCGCCCAGACCAGACAGACGATACAGAGTAAGAATAAAAAGTAATAGATCCGTAAGTAGGCAGTCGAACGCTTCCCCCCACTCTGTTTTGAAGTCACCGAAAAACCAACCTTGCGTTGCAGAACAACGGAGAAGAGGCTCTCAATCAACACGGGAAAGCAGCCGAAGCCAATGATGATCCCGCGTAACCCGGTGATACCACGCGAAGAATACCATAGCGCGGTAAAACTAAGCACACAATAGGGGACGAAATGCAATAAAAATTCGCCTAATGTGGAGCCACGTACAGCCGGTACACCCGTAAAAATGAAAAGAATGGGGCTGATCAGATAGATCAGGTCGCGCAGGCCACACAGATAGTGTGTGCAGGCCAGGAAGTACTGAATCCGCTGCCCAGCATTTAGACCATGTTTTTTCGGTAACAGGATGTCACGCCAATGGGTACGAAAAACCCCCAGGGTGCCGATTGCCCAACGACGCTGCTGCTTCAAGTAAGAGGGCACATCTAACGGCCCCATACCTGTTGCCAGGATATCGGTGAGATAGACGCTGCGCCAGGATGGATGCAAAGCGATAGAGGCCGCGAAATCTTCAGTGACCGAATCCTGCGGCAAGCCACCAATTTCATCCAGAGCTGCGGCACGAATAACGACGTTCGTCCCACAGATAAATGCGGCGTTCAGAGCTGCCTTGCCTGGACACAACAGATTATAGAACATAGATTGCTGGTCATCGGCCCAACGCGAGACGGGATTATCCAAATTAGAATAGTATTGTCCAGTCTGGACCCAACCCATGTGTTGGTCACGAAAAGGTGGAATCGTCTTGAGGAGGAAATCTGGTTTCGCGACCTGATCTGCGTCAAAGATGACGATAAATGCATCATTGGTCGCATTGAGTCGCTGGCGTGCATTTTCAATATTGCCGGCCTTCGCCCCGCCACCAACGGTACGCGTGACACAGGTGATCTCTAACTCTTCAGCCAGAAACTCTACATCCTGCCAGTTATCCTCTTGCGCGACACGTCCATCATTACAAAGCACAATGGTTACCTTCCCATGAGGATAACGTGCCAGATATTTGTCACGGGCCGCGATAATCCCTTCAAGTGTTGGTCTGAGGATCGCAATCCCTTCGTTGACAGTGGGAACGAAAATGAAAATTGGATGCCGCGTTGGATCATCACCCTGCGCAATCTTCGAGGTCGGCCAGGGCCAGACCGTAAATTGAAAACCAAAGGCATGGATGGCTCCCAACGTCTCCGCGAATAAGAGCGGCACAGAGATCCACCAGGCGGGCCAGTTTGCAACCATAAAACGCCAGCTCAAATAGTCGATACTGGCAACACCAACCGCGATAGCAAGCAACATGGTCACGATATGATCACGCTTGACATTCTTCGTGAAGGCAATCGCTGCTCCAAGACACAAGGCAGCCACGACGGCTAACAAGCCAGGAAGCACATAGACAATCCAACCGAGAGCCAGCAATACGATCACCACGGCTACTACAGATTGCTGTTTTCTCCTGGAACGTTTCTGCTTGCTAATAGAACGGAAACGCACGAAGGACCTTTTTGGTCGCTCCGGCTGCAATCTGCGCTCTATCTCACTGGCTGATACCTCAACCAACTGCATCGATGGTGCTTCAAGATCTGAGATCTGGAGTACTTTAACGATGCCCTCGTCCTCACCACTCGACCCTTCAGCATCCTCCTCAACGTTTTCGTTTTCCTCTTCTTCCGATCTCAATTCCTCACTGTCTTCCTGCGCGGTTTCCTTGTCCACCACAAGCAATCCTTCAGCCTCCTCCTCCACATCCTTCACAAGCCATACCTCAATCTGCTCATCCTTCTCATCCTCAACTGTTTTCTCATTCTCTGGCTCCTCATCATCGCCATCCAGTTCCTCATTATCTTCAATAGGCGGTGTTGAGGCTATTTTTACCAGTTGTTTTTCTTTAGAAGGCAATGAGGGCGCAATACTACTGCCCACGGTTGGAGAGGGAAAGATAAAGCGGTTGAAGATGACAAAATCCAGGACGGCCATCACCGCAAAGGTGACAACATTTACGTTTGTCGATATTGTCACGAAAAAGGTATGGATAAGGAGCAGGGCGATAGTAACCAGGATATTCAGGAGGAGAGTGGCGCTCATTTTCCAGGCCCGTCCAACGTGTGGTACTTCCAGCAAGAGGCGAGCCATATGGTGCAACGCCATGGTACCCTGGCGCATATTTGCTTTGCTCTGTCCGTGGGTGCGTGTTTGAAAATGGTAAGGGACCTCAAGGATGGCATTCCATTGACAACGCAGCAAAAGCTCAAGCAAAATTTTATAGCCAATCGGGCGAAGAGAGACATCCATCAATATAGAACGCCGCAAGAGAAAGAAGCCACCGAGAGGATCAGAGATGTCGCGTAAGCGTTCTGGAAAAAGAAGTTTGGCGGTCCATTTTAATCCAACGGAGATAAAGCGGCGTCTCACGTCCGCCAGTCCTTGATAACTGCCGCCTTTGATATAGCGGCTGGCCAATACAAAGTCTACATTCTCCGCAACTGCCAGGTCGTAGAAGACGCGCAATTGGGCAGGGGGATGTTGAAGGTCGGCGTCGATGACCGCGACATAGCGAGCCTGGGCGCGGCTCATGCCAAAAACAACTGCTGTTGCGAGACCGCCTGAGCGTTCGTTGCCAGCTAAACGATGTTCCAGACGAATATGAAACTGCATAGTGTCCATTGTCCGTGCGACATCTTTGATGATTTCAGGGGTGGTATCATCACTATCGTCAACAAAAATGATCTCTACAGACAGACCCTGTAAGGCATCAGACAACGCCTCTAGCAGGGGACGAATATTATCCTGTTCATTTCTGGTTGGAATGACAACACTTAGATCAAGAGCAAGAGGGGAAATAGATTGTAAAAGAGTTTGATTTTCATTTTGCAACCATCCCCGAATATATTTTTCCCGCGCGCCAGCGGCCAATTTCTGTGTTGGGGTCAGTATCTCTAAACTTGCTAACTCGTATG
>JACDAE010000353.1 GCA_013695595.1 Ktedonobacteraceae bacterium
CCAATAAGCGCTACAAAGGTGATAGCAAAGTAGAGTTCGCCGAATTTGACATCGCCCAGAAAGCGTCCATAAGCGATGGTCAAAAGCAGCGTTGATGCCCATGTTACTCCTTGCCCCAGCAAGGAAATAACGGTATTTCCTATAACTTTTCGCAATCTATTCATGATCGCAAGCGTAGCATACGAGAGTATGAATGGAATGTTTTGAAAGTACAGAAATGGTATATTTTTTCTATACCAAGCATTAAAAACAGGATGGAATGGATTGGGGTCGAGATTGTGACCAGAATAGCACATTATCGACCCCACAAACACCTTTTGCAATCTATCCTTAACATCAATCATACCGATTTTAGACACAACACCGGTATACTAGAAATGATACGTTTCAGACACTATTCTCTTTATAGCTGATAGACGATAGAGATATGTAGACAGGAAATTAGTAGTGAAATTAACGAAGGGGGCCATACGTGTCTCGTGTACTTGAGGCGTTTTTTCGCCATCCAATGCAACTCCTTTTAATGCTTATATTCCCCATAGTAGTAGGTCTGGCGATTGCGTATGTTCTTCCACGCTCTTACCAATCGTCGGCTTCCCTGTGGGCATTGCGCCGCTACGCAATTATAGGGGCAACCGGGCCAGAGTCGGATCTGCAATCCACGCCATCCGCCACACAGGTCGCCGCGCTTTCAGAACTCTTGCAGAGCCGCGACTTTACGCTGGCGGTGGCAAAATCGACCGATCTGATGTCAACGATGCAACTGACAACAGCAGATCCTCAGTTGGCAAATGACGCATTATCGCAAGAGATTACAAAACATGTAATTGTTACATCACGTGGCAATAACCTGTATGAAATCTCCTATGCAAACCAGAACGCGCATGTCGCCTATCAAGTCGTTGCAGCGGTCATCAAAGAATTCCAATTGCAGGGACAGGGCTTCAGTGTGGTTGAAGGCGAGCGCCTTTTACAGGGATATCAGACTCAATTAACCCAGGCCAAGAGCGCAGCCGACAACGATGCGAAAACGGAATCTCAATATCTGACCAGCCACCCGGACCTGACGAAATCTGGGGCCAATCCTTTGAATGATCCAGAATACGCTCTGCTTGATGCAAAAAGGTTGCAATCACAATCAACGTTGCAGAACTTGCAAACGACTATTGCAACAATCAGCCAAGAGATCGCAACACAAAATACGGGCACGGACTCTTTCTTCCAGACACTGGATAAGCCCTTACAGCCCAATGCTGCAGTCTCGCGCTCGAAGAATTTGCTGGTGGCAGGTGGCGTAGGAGCTGGCATCGGGCTGCTCGCCTGTGTGCTCTATATTCTCATGCTTGTCCGACGCGATCATGCACTCTATACAGCACTCGACCTGCAAAGAATCACCGGCCATCCCATACTTATGCAACTACCACAACTTTCACAAGCAACTATACAGGCCGTTATCCCAACCAATGAAATATAGCCCATCCGGGTCTAGAAAAAATGGAGCAAAGCGCCGATGAAAAAGGTAGAACAGAGTGATGCTGCTGAGAACCAGCAGATTGCTACGCTCATGGACCCAACTGAAACCCAGAAGCTGCCATCACATAAACTTCCTTCTCTGAACACTACTGCTATATCAGCAACGAGCACACCAGCAGTCGTAGAAAAACCAGTTGTCGTAGAAAAGGCCCAGGAGAAAAAGGAGGCGAAGAAAGAAAAAAAGGCGGTACAGAGATCTTCTCCTATGCCATCGAAACGCGCACTGGAAGAAGCTCAGATGTTACGTATACGTTGTAAGCAGCTCTGTGTCTCGACATTTTTTCAAAGTCATGTCCCCATACGTAGTTTAGGCTTCACCAGTGCAATCTCTGGCGAAGGTAAGTCCTTTCTGGCACGCATGGCCGCTGAATCTCTGGCCGATGATGATAGTGTCGCAGTCACCCTGCTTGAGTGCAACTGGGAGCATCCATCGTTCAATACAGATTTTAACCTCGCGCATGGCCCAGGGCTGGCAGAATGGTTGCGCCAGGAGTGCAGCCTGGATGCGATTCGTCGCCCGACACAGCGCAATCTTACCGTCATCCCCGCTGGGGAGAGCAAAAACAACGCCATCGGACTGTTACGCGCATTCCATCAACGGGGAGTGCTCGATGTGCTAACCCGACCCAACGAAGTCGTCATCGTTGACCTGCCCGCAATCACTACAACTCCATATGGGCAATTGGCCGCAAGCATGGCTGACTCGCTCATCCTTGTCGTACGTATGGGCGTCACACCTGCAAGCTTTATCACCGAAGCGAATTCTCTGCTCAAAGATCTCCCTGTACAGGGAAGTATCTTCAACTCGGTGGTCAGTCAGGTGCCACGCTGGTTGCGGCAGGTGCTATGAGGGGAGGGTAAACATACCATGAAAACCATTTTCATTCTTCTCATCTTCTTTCTAGCGGTGGGAGTGTTTGCCCGCTCAAACAATCGCTGGACACGTGTGGTATTGAGCGCTGGCATTCTCGCCATCATTCTCTACCTGTATGTCGCATGAGGTACACATGAGCAGGCCATCATTGTTTCTAGTGGAAGCTGAGCATAACATTTCTGAGCTATTAACGGCACGTAAGCGGCAAGAAACGCTGCTGTTCGTCGTGGTTTTTATTACTCTTCTCAGCTTCGCACCCCTGTTCATTCTAGAGGGTACGAAGATAGGCTTCAGCCTGTTGTTGGCGCTCGTGGGTATACTGGCACTGACATTGGCTATCGTCCGCTGGCCGATCGTTGGCCTTTACCTGGTTGCTACCAGTGCATTTCTGATCGAGCAAGAGTCGCTCACAACTCCCATCTTTACCGATCACCTGTACGTTTTCTACTGGCCGCCACAGTTTGAAGGCTTTTTTGAACGTCCCATCGGGGTACTGATCCTTTTCACATTCGCCATCTGGCTCCTTCATCGCTTGCTCAAACGCGAACGGTTACTCAATAAGGGAGCACTCTGGGGTCCCTTTGCTCTCTATATGCTCTGCGTCGTTGGTGGCATCCTTTATGGATTAGCCACAGGCGGTAACGTGAAAATCATTGTCGTAGAGCTACGCCCTTTCTGGTATATGTTTGCCTCTTACTTGCTGGCATATAACTTCGTGACCCGCAAAGGACATATCCGTACATTCTTCTGGCTGGCAATCATCTGCGCAGGCATAAAATCATTGCAGGGCCTTTATGTCTACCTGATCGTCAACCAGGGCAGCATGGTGGGACACGATACCATCATGTCTCATGAAGAATCGTTCTTCTTTGCAGCCCTCCTCTTGCTCATCATCATTTTCAGCCTGCACCATCGCTACCGTCCACAACTCATCGCAGCGCTTTGCATAGCACCCGCTGTACTTATCGCGATGGTTGCCAATCAACGACGTACCGACTATATCGCCCTCTTAATAGGTATAGGGGTCGCCTGGGTGCTGGTATTCCAGATTAAACAACACGCACGGGGAAGATTGCTTATGCTCATGATCATATGCGTAGGACTGGGGACGGCTTATGTTCTGGCCTTTCAAAATACACAAGGGGGATTAGGCTCGCCCGCTCGTGCAATCGTTTCGATCTTTAAGCCTACTACCAGTGATGTGCGAGATGCCACCTCTAACTTATATCGTATCTTCGAAAATAATGACTTAAAATTTACCGTGAAACAATATCCATTGGGCCTGGGCTTCGGGAAACCATTCTTACAGCCTCAGCCGCTGACAAGCATCTTTCCTGGTATCGTCTCGGTTGACCCATACTACAATTATGTACCTCATAATACGATCTACTGGATCTGGGTCGATCTGGGGCCACTCGGCTACTTCGCGCTCTGGTTTTTATTCGGCAGCATTATCATACTGGGCTGCATGATCACACGCAGACTACACGACCCTTACCTCCAGGTGGTCTCAATCTACATTGTCGCAATCACCATGATGGAAGTCGTCGTCGCCTTTGCGGATTATCAACTCTTCTTCTATAGGAACGTGATCTACCTGGGGCTTCTCTGCGGAATGCTTGTCAAGTTACCTGCACTGGATCAACAAGATACACAAAAACAAAAGGAAACGCACGCCAATGAACCTACTCATGGTATCTCCACACCTGCCAAATCCCTCGTGGGGAGCAGGAACGCGTAGCTACTACCTTTTGAAGGCTCTGGCTGAAACATATAACGTCTCCCTGCTCTCCCTGACAGATGAGCAAACATCTGCTTCTCTCGCGCAAGAGGTGCATCTAAAACGCTTGCGACAGGTCCCATTACGCGTCTCACTGCGCCGGAAACGTACGCAACAACTGACAAGTGTCATACGCAATCGCTCATATCTTGCCGATACTTATTACCATAAAGATGTTCAACAAGCGATCAATGATATGATTGCGCAAGATACATACGATGCGGTGATCTTTGAAAGCGTCTTCATGGCCGGGTATTGCGTTCCAGAGGGGGTAATGGTCATTATTGATCAGCACAATATTGAGCATGAACTCCTGCAACGCACGTATGAGCAGGAACAGGCCTGGTCGCGTAAATGGTTCAACGGGTGGGAAGCACGCAAGCTCAAACCAATCGAACTTGCACGCTGTCGCAATGCTCAAGGGGTGCTGGTTACCAGCGAGCGTGAATACTTTTTACTGAAGCAACTCGTCCCACAATGTCGTGCCGCAGTTGTCCCAAATGGGGTCGATACGCACATCTTCGACAAAACGGATGGGCAACAGGAGATTGCTGGTCGGATCATCTTCACAGGTACGATGAACTACTATCCGAATATTCAGGCCGTTCTGTTTTTCGCCCGCGAGTGCTGGCCGCGCATTCAAGCTCAGGTACCCGAAGCAACCTGGCAGATCGTGGGCAAATCTCCGCCGCCTGAAGTCGTGCAACTGGCGCAGATTCCTGGCGTTACGGTGACCGGGGCCGTCCCGGATGTCAAGCCATACCTTGCCACAGCAGCAGTGGCAATCGCGCCATTGCTGATTGGCAGCGGCACGCGCCTCAAGATCCTTGAAGCATTAGCAATGCACAAAGCTGTCGTCTCAACCAGCGTAGGTTGTGAAGGGCTGGTAGTAGAAACAGGCAAGCACTTGAGCGTGGCGGATCAAGCAGAGCCGTTCGCGCAGGCAGTGATAGATCTTCTGCACCATCCAGAAAAACGGGTCTCTCTGGGCAACGCTGGCAGAGCACTTGTCGAAGCTGAATATAGTTGGGAGCAATGCGGCACTTCTTTTATACACGCATTAGAAAATTGGGAAGGTATCAAGTGAATATATTACATGTTCTGTCCGGGGCGCTTCTCGCTATAGAGGTATGTATCGCCTTACCGATTGCATACCTCTGCATCCTATCCGTCTCTGCGCTCATCATGGCCAGCAAGAGGAAAAGGAGTGAGCACAAGCCGGAGGCGGCACGCACCAATTTTGCGATCCTTATTCCAGCTCACAATGAAGAGATGATCCTGAACAAACTGCTTGACAGCCTTGCACAACTCGACTATCCACGCACGCTGTACACAACCTATGTGATTGCCGACAATTGTACCGACACCACAGCCAGCCTGGCTCGCCAGTATGACGGTGTCAGCGTCTACGAACGTTCCAATAAAAACGAACGTGGCAAAGGCTATGCGCTGAGTTGGATATGGCAACAGCTAGCGGGTCAGCCACACGACGCATACATTGTGCTGGATGCCGACTCGGTTGTGGTGCCCACATTCTTGCGCTCAATGGACCATGAACTGGCGCAGGGGGCGCTGGCATTGCAAGCATGTAATACGGTTCTCAATGTTACCGAATCGCCCAGTACCGCCTTGCGTTGGATCGCCCTCACGCTCATGAACCATGTACGTCCTCTTGGGCGCAACGGCATCGGTGGCTCCTCAACGTTGACGGGCAATGGCATGTGTCTGAGCCGTACAATTCTGGAACGCTATCCCTGGCGAGCGTTTGGCATTGCGGAAGATTACCAATACTATCTCACGATCATTCAACAAGGTGAGCGTGTACGTTATGTACCGGAAGCAATCGTCCGCTCGCAGATGCCGATAACCTTCGCCCAGATGCGCACACAGGACGTGCGCTGGGAAGCATCCGAGTCTCAGCAATCGTCATGGCGTACCACATTGCAGCTTTTGAAGTCCGGTCTACGCACAAGAAACTTTGTGCAGATAGAGGCGGTATTGGAGTTACTCACACCACCGCTTGCCTTCATGGTTGCATCCTGTACATTGGCTTTCATTGCTTCGCTGCTGCTACGCTCACCTTTTGATATAAGTATCAGCATAGCTCTGTTTGGTGGATTGCTAGGATACATCGCAACGGCACTCTACCTGTTGCATGCTCCCAGAGCGGTATATAAAGCACTCC
>JACDAE010000361.1 GCA_013695595.1 Ktedonobacteraceae bacterium
TCAATAAATTGTGAGACGCGCTCAAACTGGTCCCTACCGAATCGAAATTTGAGGGGAACGTTCTTATTGTCCGAAGTAAGAGCGATACTGCTGCCACTGATCCATAATACGTTGCCGCATTTCTTTACCCGTCAGGGGAGTGAAAAGCAAGGCCGCCAACAGGCCAATCACCAGGCCCCAGCGTAAGGCTGTTCGTGCCCGCTTCCTTCTTCGCTGATAGCTCGCATACTGATCCTGCGCCGATTCTTTCAAATCCTGCGCACTCGACGCTACCTGAGCCAGACCCTTACTTGCCTTCTTTGTACCCTTGTTGAGCAGATCTTGCGTTGCTCCCAGGCCAACTCCAACATTGTCAAGCGCGGCACCCTGGGCCTTTTTCAGATTCTTCTGCGCCTTCTTTAGATTCTTCTGCGCCTGTTTGGAGCTTTTTGCAAGCGCATCCTGGGCGGTAGCGGTACTGGAAGACACTGTATCAGCAACACTCTCCCACACATTCTGCGCGTTATCCTGTAAAGAACTCAAATTTTTCTTGGTTTGTTTGCTACCCCGTTTGGATAGTATTTGACTCAGGCTAAATCCTGCCGCCGCCACTGCCGCCGCCTTCTTCGCATTATCCTGTAAACCATCTTGCACATTTGAATAAGTACTCTGGGCCACGTCTTTTACATTTGAATAGGTGCTCTGGGCCAGATCCTTCGCGTTCGCATACGTATTCTGCGCTACATCGGTCGCTTTGTCTTTGATATCCGCAGCGGCTGCGGTAGTCTTACTGAGTGTATCTGTTTTAGCCATACATACCTCCGTTCATTTTTTGTTTTGTAGATCTATCGAATAGGCTTCTTTACTATTGTAATGCTTCTTAGTTAACCACGGATGAGACGTGCTTAAGGTTTCATAAAATGAGGACATGGCAAATAGTAATCCTATTCACGATGTCCTTCTTCATTCTTTATGCGTTATGGAATGTGCAATACCATACCTGCATGCAAGGCATTGGGATCAGGACCAATAACCTGTTTGTTCGCGTCATAAATCTTCTGCCAGGCATTCCCATTGCCCTCGAGATGTTGCGCAATAGACCAGAGTGTATCCCCTGCTTTGACTGTGTAGGTGCTAGTATGTCCCTGCACCTGTGGAATGTATAGTACGGTCCCGGCCTTCAGGCTGTTCGGATCACTGCCAATTGTGCCCTTGTTGGCATCGTAAATCTGCTGCCAATGATCTCCATTGTTATATGCCTGCTGCGCAATAGACCAGAGTGTATCTCCTGCCACCACTGCGTAGTTATTGCCCGGTGTCGCCTTTGCCATAAAATCCTCCTGAACTATTTTTACGCCCCAAATGTATATGGGCCACATCCGCAACCATCCCCCTCCATTATCTTTACATATCTCAGTATAAAAGCCAGGCCCGTATATGTCACGACGCTAGACCATATTTTGTACCATTTTTATACTCATTTTAACTCCTCAATTGAGGCCTCCACACCAACACATTGCCATCTTGATCCGTCGATACAATATTCCCTGCCGAGGACCAGGCCAACGCAAGCACTATATTTTTGTGCTGGGTATAGACATAGAGCAAACGACCATCCTGGGGATTCCAGACCTGCACAGTCCTATCCTGAGAGCAAGAGGCAATGTAACGGCTATCAGGCGACCATACCACACCAGTGACAGGGGCACCATGTCCCCCATAAATAAACACGCGATTACCCGATTGTGCATCCCATACACGTACCGTATGATCGTCGCTCGCCGAAGCAATACGTGTGCCATCCGACGACCATGCCACGCTTTCTACAGTTCCCTGATGACCCTGAAAATTGAAGCGCATATTTCCATTGAGTGCTCCCCAGACCTGCACCGAGTAATCAGCACTTCCTGAGACAATATAGACATTATCAGGCGACCAACCGAGTGATTTTACCATATCATGATGGTTTGTATAGACCATAGTGGTCTGCAACGTGTTTGCACCCCACACCTGTACGGCATGTGTATAATCTGATGATGCAATGAGATTGCCATTTGGCGACCAGCTTAACGCATTGACCGAACCTATATCTTTTCTATAAATTGCTAGCGTTTGATCATTATCAGGATTCCACAATCGAACGGTACCATCATAACTTCCTGATGCCACTTTGCTGTTATCTGGCGACCATGCCAGACCAGTAATCGGTGCATTGTGCCCATTGTAAGTATTGAGCAACTGACCACGTGCATCCAATACGTTCACCTGGCCTGATCCAGCACCAGCAAGCATACGCCTTCCGTCTGGCGACCAGGCTACGGCAAAAAATGCTCCTGGATTTACTACTGGATTTTGCACCTGGACAGGCTCTGGGGGAATAGGCTGCACGGCTGTTGCTTGAGCGATTGCAACAGGGGCCACGCGTGGTGCGGCAAATTGTGCCTGCAGGTAGGCGAATAGCCCTCCCATTGTCAGCAAGCTGCCAACTCCAATTCCACCAACGATCATAGCACGCCGTGATAAAAGCGGAACTGGTGGTGTAGGGCCAACAGGTGGATAAAACATCTGCTGCTGACCCTGAATTGCAAATTGTGGAGCAGGATAATGCTGCAAAGCTGGTGGAGATGGCATGACGCGTTGTACAGGACTCGGCTTCTGCTGCCCGTGCGGTCCCTGTATAGGACGCAATCCCCGTGCATTAGCAGGTGGAGATGGAGGCTTCGCCTCAGTAACATAATGGAGAACATTGTTTTGCCAGTTATGTTGCGCCCACTCGGATGAATGCCCAAGCGCGATCCGCTGCAACTCCTGTTTTACCACCGACATTGAAGATGGACGCTTCTGTGCTTCATTCTCTACCATGCTCATAATTAATGCATTGAGGTCAGGATAGGCAGGTATATGGAGAGGAGCAAAACGAAAAGGAGCTTCAGACGGATCTACCCCGCTCAAAAGTGCATATAATGTCGCACCCAGACTGTAAATATCGGCCTGTGGAGTGGTCTGTGTCCGGCCATACTGTTCTGGAGCCGCGTACCCAGGCGAACCTAACGCCATCGTATCACGCATCTTCCCATGCTTAAAATGACGTGCCACCCCAAAATCAATGAGATAAAGTTGCCGCTCAGGCGTACGCATGACATTCGTCAGTTTCAGATCACGAAAAATAATGGGTGGCTGCCGCTTATGAAGATAACTGAGCACTGTACAGAGTTGAATACCAATTGGTAATACCTTCTCTACTGGCAAACGTCCACCACGGGACCGCAAATACTCCTCTAACGTCGTACCTTCAATAAAGCTCATTACCAGATACCAATGCTGATTTTCATAGAAATAATCATAGATGGCTGGAAGATTTGGATGGACTAGATTGGCAAGCATAAGTGCTTCACGCTCGAATGCGGTGGTTGCCTCGCTGACTTCATTTGCGCTCAGGCCTTCTATTCCCATCGCCTTAATCGCTACCAGCCTCTTCCCAAACTGGTTGTCCTCTGCTTTATAAACTTCAGCAAATCCCCCTGTGCCAATCCGAGCAATAATATGATAGCGCTGCTTCAACAAGACATGTTGAGCAGATGAAGCCTGTAAAGGAGCTTTAGACTGGGCAGATACCACGGGAAGCGGAATAGAAACGTCAAGTTGTAGGGAATGACCACACACAACACAAAACTTCGCATGAAGGAGATTACCAGCACCACACTGCAGGCAGTAGAGATGGGAGTGAGAAACCATACTAACTACTCCTTATAATTATTACGCACATGCTACTCTATGCCCCTCAAACAGCCGCTTCTATCCATCCATAGCAAAACATTAGAATCCAAAAGCATGGCATTAAATAGACATTTTTATACATGGAGCATACCATAGAAACCACCAAATTACTATGAGATATTTCACATTTATTCATTCCATGCATTTCATGGATCAATCGCTTTCCTCCATTATTTGACAAAATACTCCTCTGTAGGTTATTCTAATACATATCGAAGTTGTCAACTATATCTATCTCCTTGTCTATAGAGTTAGAAGTCACTGTGAAATTATGCACAAGCATTGTCAGGAAATAGAAGAAGTCCAGACATGGCGTGAACTGCTAAGGAAAGTTACCGCTCGCCCTGATGAACGGCAGAGAATAGCGGCTGCTTTACGCATCAATACAATCACGATTACAAGGTGGGTAGCGGGATCATCAAAACCACGAATTGAAACGTTGCGTGCCTTACCACAGGCCTTGCCTAAGCAGTCTGAGCAGATGATAAGGCTCCTAAAGCTAGAATATCCGGATCTTTTCACAAATGAGCAAACCGCAGATATAGAATCAGCGATCCCACATGACTTTTATAGTCAGGTGCTCAATACCTATGCAATGGATCCGGAACGACTATGTGCCTCTGCACTCAGCAGCACTATTCTGCGTCAGATTATTCTTCAGTGCGATCCTGATAAGGAAGGCTTTGCCGTTTTCATTGCGCAATGTGTGCCGCCAGGTCCTGATCAAAAAGTACGCAGTTTGCGTATCACCGTCGGTGATGGGGGAACACCCGTGACCAATGTCTTAAGAAATCAGACCTGTTTTTGTGGCGCTGAATCGCAGGCTGGTCTGGCAGTTCTATCCGCCCATGCAGTCATTTTTCAGAACCCTGAGAATCAGCAACGCATCATTCCTGGTCAACAGATCATTGTACCTGGTAGCTCACTGGCGCTTCCATTGCTACGATATGACAGTAGCATCGGTAGTGTCTGCTTTGTGAGTCCCCAGAAGAACTTCTTCACGCCAGGCCGTATGAGCCTTTTGAAACACTATGTCAATCTCCTTACAATTGCCTTTGAACCACACGAATTTTACCCCCTCTCAAATATTCATCTTGCCATGATGCCTACACGCTCCCAGCAACATCCTTTTCTCTCCACTCTTCAAAAACGTATTACTGCTCGCATGCTTACCCCGTTGTCAGAGGGCCTTCCGCTATCGAGGCTGCAAGCAGAACAGCAGATTATTAAAGAGACTGAGGAAGAGTTGATCCAGCTCTCCCTGACCGCTGAACTACGCTCTGAAGCGTTTATTGGTTAAGCATCAATAAAATTGGGAGCGAAGCAATTAGCTCCTCTGGTTTCTTAAGCGTACCTTTCCTACCCCGTGTATATCCACACAACTCAACAGAATGTCATATTGACTTGATACACGGTGGCCCTTGCCTGATACGTACTCGCGCTTCATCCAGGCGAGAAGCTGGATTATTCCACCGCGACTCTAACCACCACGTGGCCCCGGCTTCCTCCCATGGGCGCACCTGCTCAACCGCTCGTGCAAGATCGTCGCCCGGCGTTTCTCCCTCCCAGACAATAACAAACTCGGTCGTTAGCGTGCGCCGCTCAGCAATATAGGCTTTCATCGCTCGCAGATCGTCCGGTGTAACCTCTGTCAATGCACCCTTCTCATCAACTTTTGTTGGCAATAATCCATCATAACGCAACACGCGCTGCATCGATTTTGCACGCGGCCATGCTCCCACCACCCAGATAGGGATGCGTGGCGACTGCACGGGTGTTGGCAAAAAGGTCATCTCGTCCACATGATAGTGTTGCCCGGAAAAGCTGAATGGCTGCCCACTCCATAATCCAGTCAAAATCTCCAATCCTTCATCTAACAATTGCGCTCTTCCCTTACGATCCGTCACCTCGCCCACCTTCCCAAAGCCCCCATCATCGAGTGCCCCCAATCCCACTGGCACAATCAAACGCCCGGAGGACAGTACATCGACGGTTACGGTCTCGCGCGCCAGCTTCCATGGTCTGCGCCTCGATAGTGGCGTCAACACAGCTCCAATGCGCACATGTTCGGTACGCATTGCCATTGCCGCCAGTATTGCCCAGGGATCAAACATCGGGCCGACGCCTTCGATGGCAATTCCATCCCAATAAAAGACGCCATCCCAGCCGGCTACTTCGGCCTCTCGCGCCATCTCGACTATTTCGTGTGCTTCACCACCGGGAATCACAAATCCATATTTCATAGTGAAGTTCTCCTTATTGCATCTTCTAAAGTGCATCTTCTAAAAGTTCTCTCTTTGCGAGTATATGATGAAGTATAACGTATGTTTCATGACAACGATTGTCATATTTGCTTCCAGTAAACCGCACCATTACACTGGTTATGAAGATGTATGCAATTTGGATTTCGCTCTTACCCATCCATTTATAGTAACCAGAACCAGAAAAATAATCTGTACATTTCTCAAAAGTAGAAAGAATAAAAACGATGCCATTATTATCTATTCTAATCTTCTTTGCACTCTGCATCGGCGCTCTCCTGCTGACCTTTCGCAAATGCCCGCGCTGTGGCAGCCGCACATTCATCCAATTACGCTACCAGAGCAAGCCCGTATGCCGATCATGCGGCTATGAAAAGTAAAACACCTTCACCGCAAATCACAACCTGAAGATTTATTCATATGTGTCGATATAACAATATAGGACATATGGTCCCCTCGTGCTTTCGTGGGATTCCGTACAGGTCTCCCACCATTTTAACAAAAAGGTTAAAAAACGATGCCGCAACGTAGCGAACCTCTTCCCTCATCCTCTTCTATCGACGACAATGTGAATGCTGATGCTTCTGACCTGACATGGCGGGATACAACCGGCAATAATCTAGACCTGGACGATCCCGATCTGATGGTAAAATGCGCAACTACCTACATCGACCGAGGCTGGCGCGTCTTTCCCCTGCACAGCATCACTTCAGCGGGTAAGTGCACCTGCCACTCTCCTACCTGTCACCAAAAAGGGAAACATCCGCTCAGGCCGGCAGGCATGCAGGGTGCAACGACACGCCTGCGTGATGTGCTAGACTGGTGGGAGGATGATCCAGATGCGAACATTGGCATCGCGACCGGGACTGGTCTATTAGTGCTTGCAATCTATCCTGAGCGTCATGGCTCGCTGGATGCTCTACCGATCAATCCTATCCCGCTGACAGGGCTGGTCACTATTGGCAGTGCAGGCTGGCACCTCTACTTCACTTATCCCAGAAATATCCTCATGAGCAGCGTGCAAGATGCGCTCGGCCCCGGCATCGACCTCCATGCCGATGGGAGCTACGTCGTGGCCCCACCTTCTATCCATCCATCCGGTCAACGTTTCGGCTGGAACTCATATATCGCTCCGCGCTCACTACCGCCAAAGATCCTCACCATACTCGAACCAAAACAGGGTTGGATGCGTAGAGATTACCGCACGGTACTCAACCTCATGCAGCAACATGGCTACCCCCTCACTCCCACTGAAATTGCTCATGGGTTGCATCGAGATTACTCAGCCACCCTCAAACTGCTGCGTCGCATGGTAAACGATCAGCATATATACCAGGTCAAACGCGGCCTGTACACACCAAGGCAACCAGACAATAACCAATAATCTTGTCCCATCGGACATGGGGGCGCATGCCCTCACGCCCGATGGGCAGGGCTCCACAAAAATATAGACATATCTTCACAAAACACGTACAATACCTATATACCAATGCTTTTGTAAACGCGCTCCTCCTGGGACTCCTCCTGGAGATACGATGCTTGCAAGGCCGTCTGGTGTGGGTGCCAACCATACGCCACATTTTCTATAACCCAGCACGCCGGGTATACCTTTACCATTTGTAGTACTTCATTAGCGAATAGGAAGAGTTTTGCATGCGAGATTTAGCAATCAAGGCGCTCAATATCGCCCAACAACTTGGTGCCAGTTACGCCGATGTACGCGTTATGGAACGCACAGGCGAAGGCATCGAGGTCAAAAATGGGCGCGTCGAAGGCGTCTCCAGCAGTACCAGTAGCGGCTTTAATGTCCGCGTTATCGTAAACGGCGCATGGGGTTTCGCCAGCAGTGCACGTATGGACAACGCCGAGGCCGAACGTGTCGCGAAACAGGCGATACAGATTGCCCGTGCCAGCGCACTGGTAGCCGGAGACCCTGTACGCCTCTCTCCACTCCCTCCGCAAAAAGGTTCCTATCGTACACCGATGCAGATTGATCCCTTCTCCGTACCCCTTAATCAGAAAGTGCAACTGCTCCTCGATGCCGATGCCGCCATGCGTGGCGTCAAAGGTGTCGCTCTGACCAGCAGCAATATGGAATACTCGCGCGAACATAAAATCTTCATGAGCACTGAAGGCAGTGAGATCGAACAGGATCTCTTTGATACTGGAGCCGCCATTGAGGCCAGCGCAGTTGATCCCGATAGCAGTGAGATACAGACGCGCTCCTATCCCAATTCGTTTGGACGCCAGGCAGGTACATCCGGCTATGAGTTTATCGAAGCAATGCACCTTACCGACCACGCTGTCCGTATCGGCGAAGAGGCTGTCCAGCTTCTCTCCGCTCCCCAATGCCCCAGCGGCATCATGACCGTCATCCTCGATGGCCCTCAGACTGCGTTACAGATCCACGAATCGTGTGGTCACCCCATCGAGCTTGATCGCGTACTCGGTATGGAGGCAGGCTTTGTCGGCAAATCGTTTCTCACAACCGACAAACTCAACAGCGGCTATCGCTATGGCTCAGATATCGTCAACATCATTGCCGACGCCACAACTCCCGGCGCACTGGGCACGTTCGGCTGGGATGACGAGGGTGTTCCCGCTCAAAGTACGCCCATTGTCACAAACGGCATCTTTAGCGGCTACCTGATGTCGCGCGATACTGCTCCCCTGCTGGGCCTCAGTAGCAACGGCTGTGTACGAGCCGACAACTGGAACCGCCTGCCAATGATCCGCATGACCAATGTCAGCTTGCAGCCCGGTACCTGGAAATTGCCTGACCTGATCGCAGATACCGACGATGGCATCTATATGAGCATCAATAAAAGCTGGAGCATCGATGATCGCCGCCTCAATTTCCAGTTCGGCGTCGAAATGGCCTACGAAATCAAACAGGGGAAACTGGGCCGGGTCCTCAAAAATGCGACCTATACTGGCATTACTCCTCAATTCTGGGGGTCATGCGATGCCATCTGTGGACGCGACGAATGGACCGTGTGGGGCACCCCTAATTGCGGCAAGGGCGAACCAATGCAGACCATGCGCACTGGTCATGGAGCAGCACCCGCTCGCTTCCGCAATGTACAGGTCGGCGTCGGACGCTGGTCATAACGAAGAGGTAAACAAACTATGTATTTAGATGAAACAGGCATACGCGCACTGCTACAAAAGGCCCTTGGCTATTCTCAGGCCGAGCAGACTGAAGTGCTCTATCTGGGCACGGAAAACAGTCTGACGCGTTTCGCCAATAACCATATTCACCAGAACGTGGCCGAGAGCGACGGCGAAGTACGTGTGCGTGCCGTCATAAATAAAAAGATCGGTGTCGCCAGCACAAATCGCCTGGACGATGAGTCACTACGCCGCGTCACCGAGCAGGCTCTGGAGATCGCTCGCATCCAGCCTGAAAATCCTGAGTTCCACTCGCTGCCGGAACCTCAACCCATCATTCCTGCTCCCAGTTACAATGAGCGCACCGCACAATTTACGCCCGAAGAGCGTGCTCACAACGTTGGTATTATCGTCAAATTGGCAAAAGAGCATGGGCTGGAGGCGGCGGGCGCATTCTCAACCGGTACCCAGTACACAGCCATCGCAAATTCGCTGGGCATCTTCGCATACGAGCCACGTACGGAA
>JACDAE010000428.1 GCA_013695595.1 Ktedonobacteraceae bacterium
ATCGAATCCATGTGATAGGTACCCTAACCTTGCGTGCCCTTCCAATCACGTATCGCAACGTTCGTATATGTTGGAACAGTAGCTCCCGTTGCGGTGACACTAAAGCTCACAACCTGTGCGAGTTGTGCATCGCTACAATTGGACTTTGTGCACCAGTAAAGGGCAGCGGCACCACTCCCGGCTGCATCAAACGTTTGCCCAAAGTATCCATGATCGTTTTTTGCATGGTGTTGAAGGATATCAGAAGCAACTTGCTGCCCATCCTCATACCATTGGACTTTGATGTATCCATCTTTGCCAGCCGAATTGACCTGGAAGGTGAGATCTACATCCTTACCAGTTGCAAAAGTGGTCGTCACCTTCGTCGGATTATAGTTCGAGTCAACAGCACTACTCGTCTGTGGACCAAAGAGAATTTTCGTCGCGGCAGGCACAGCATCACTGTTTGCAGGAACATTACTCGTTGCCGTAGTAGCGGTGGCAATTGAATTTTTAATTGTCGTTGAGGCACCTTTACCCAATTGTACGGCTGCGAAGATAACGCCACCGCAGAGGAGAACAAGAGCCAGCACCACAATCCCGATGATCAAACCAACTTTGCTACGCTTCTTAGGAGGGGTTCCATAGGTGCCAGGTTGCATGGAAGGGTACCCTGGCGCCTGATTATTATAATAGGGTCCAGCGCCCCCAGGATTGACAGGAGGCGGTTGAGGTGGATTTTCACCATAGGCTGGTGGTGGTGCACCATAAGGATTGTAAGGAGGCTGCTGTTGCGAACCGTAGTTGGTGTAACTGCCATAAGGATTTTGAGCCTGTGGTGGATAGTTATCTGAACCGGCTGCAACCGTTGGTGGGAGCGGTGGATAGCTTTGTCCACTTCCATAAGGAGAAGAAGCCTCCGTCGGGTCATACTGGGCTGGTGACCCCTGACCCGATGTGTTATACGGTGTAGAAGCACCACAGACAGGACAGAATGCAACCCCTGGTGCCAGAGGTTTACCACAACTCGTGCAATTCATAAAAAGAGGAACCTCCTGAGTAATACTGTATATTACCCATATACTTTTCATAACCTGATAAAAAGAAGAGAGAAAGTATTAATATACGTCTATTCTAGTCATGCCATCGCGCTACTAGAAGTGATGCAACAGAAATACTATACCATGTTTTTCTGAAAAAAAATAGATATAAAAAGAGAAGTCTTTCGATCTCCCTGATGAAAATAATTCTGGGTAGGGGCGTGTCAGGGAGTAACAGTGAACCTGGCAACCTGCGCCAGAATCTTATCGGTGCAATCAGGCGAGCTGGCCCAATAGATAGAGACTGATCCTGAGCCTGCGCTGGTTGGGAACGCAAATGAGTACGCTTGTTGTGATGTAGCACCTACTGCAAACGAGAACTCTGAAAATTGTTTTTGATTCACGTACCAGTTCAGGCAGACAGCCCCTCCAGTAGTAAGGGGATGCAGAACGAAGGTCACGAAGATCTTCTGGTTGACCGTGAAAGTTGTCGATGTCTGAGAAAGTTGAGCTGTGTTGAGATTCAGGCTACTCCCCATCTGGGCATTATCGATATACACTTTGCCGGGAAGACCAGGAGTTGGCGTAGGCAGGGGAAGTGTTGGCGTGACGGTTGCACCTGCCTGAGATGCGGGTGAAGATGCTTGTGATGCCGGTGTATGTGCGGCAATTGCGGTGGATGGGTTTGCTGCGATTAATGGTGGAAGGCTTAAAGAAATAAGATAGACAAGTATTAAGATGAGTCCACCGGACAGTACACAGAGGCCTGCAACGGTAAAACCAGATTGTATAGTACGTCGGGAGTGCGCTGGTCCAGGATTCTGAGAAGATGGGCGAAATTCGCCGGGTTTTACCCCATCGGGGGAACCAGTAGCCATTTTTGCTTGAGAGAATGCTTGCCAGTCTGATTTTTGCGATGGATTGACCTGGAGTGTCTGGCCTTGATCTGGTAGGACCATCTGATCAGGCTGGCCAGAGAATTGCTCTGTGCCAGCGGCCAGAAACATCTGACCCGGTATATTGTCGGGTCCCTGCTGTTGAGCCATGGTGGCTGGTTGAGGCTGAACCCCCCCCACGCTATTTGCTTGAGAAGATGGGAACGCGTATTGCGGGGTTTCGGCTGATTTCGAGCTTTTTTCTTCGGATTCTCCGGCTGCTTTCCCGCACCGGGGACAATGTGTGCGTTGTGGCGAGAGCGGTAACCCGCAACCGGTACATTTCATCGTAGCATTACTCCCTTTACTGCAATCTCTGTTATTGTTTCAATGCAGACATATTTTACAACGTATAGAGAGAGTCCCAGTAAAGGTTCCCTTCTTCTATAGGACATTTGTCATCGCAGTGGTTTTCGGAAGAAGCATCACTCACCCTTGACACTGTCACATAGCACAACTACAATACAGGTACATATGATCGTTGTCTGTGGTTTTGTGGAAGTGTATATGTATCCCTGATACAAATGAGTACAGTCAGGCGGGAAAAAACGTGACACAAAGTGCTAACAATGTAAAGCAGGCGCTGGCTGAGCATCTTGTCCGCTTGCGTGCCAGCCTCCAGAATGTTTCGGGCGATAGTAATGGACCCGAAGAGGGCAGTGATGCATGGTTACTCCTGGACGCTCTCGTCGGGAACGATGAAGATGAAAACGCGACCCTAACGTCGCGTATCGAACAATCGGGGCGCTGGCTGGCTGAGCAAGGAGGCAAAGTCGATGCACGCTTGAATGACTTGCAGCACTATGTCGATACCCTTGCCTCTGAACTTAAAAAGATTTTTATAACCCAGCCAGAACTACTTGCGGAAGCTATTTTACGCCTGTACCGTTTCCATTCGATCTGTGTTCTGGGCCTGACACGTGGGTATCAGGAAGTAACCGATCAATTTATGGCCGAGCGCTTACACGCGACCGGGCAACTTGAGCAACGTCTGGTGGCGTTGCAACGTATTAACGGTGTCAGTAATTCTACCATGGACCTTGACCAGACACTGGAAGTGACGGCACAGGTGGTTGCAGAAGAATTACAGGTGGATCTCTGCTCGATCTTCTTTTATGATGAATTGCAGCGCATGTTGACCTTGCGTGCAACCAGTGGCCCGCGCCCTCTGGGTGGTATGCATTTCACGTTGCGCCTGGGCGAAGGATATAGCGGCTGGGTTGCCGATCGAGGGCGTCCCCTGCTGGTCCATGATGCAATGGCTGATATAAACTTTGCGGGTGAGGCCCAGGCTTATAACACCGAATATCACGGTCTGATGGTACTGCCTATTATCTTCTTTGGCAACGATGAGCGTCTCATTGGCGTCATCAGCGTACAATCTTCGGAAGTGCGTGACTTTAGCCGCGATGAAATTGGTTTTGTTGAAGTGGTGGCAGGCATCGTCGCTATTAGTATTGAAAACGGCCACCTCTATGAACAAACTGACGAACAATTGCGCCGCAAAGTACATGAACTGGCAACGCTGCATCGTGTGTCCTGGATTATCGCCTCGACGCTTAACCTGGATGAAGTTTTACAGATGATCACAACACAGGCCGTGCATCTATCGGGGGCCGAGCGCTCCTGTATCTTTGAGCTGGATCCCGACCTGCGCCGCCTGCATGTGCTGGCACACTATGGTCTTGATAATGATCTTGTCAACCGCATCCAATTGGGGGTAGGTCAATGTTGTGCCGGACGCTGTGTACAAACAGGTCGGCCCAGTATGAAGGTGGATTGTTTCCATACAGATGAATACTGTTTTATCCATAATGATCCTTTCATTTCGGCAGAGATCCATTCGGTGCTCTGTGTACCACTTCAGGTGAAGCAGAAGGTGCTGGGTTGCATCTGTATTTATAGCAACCATCGTCATTTATTAAGTCCTGAGCAGATGCAACTCGTCGTCACGTTCGCAAATGAGGCAGCGATTGCAATCGACAATGCGCGTTTATATGAAGAGACACGTCGTGGCCTGGAGCTAAAATCGGTGCTACTGCGCGAATTGCATCATCGCGTAAAAAATAATCTTGCGACGGTGGCCGGAATTTTATCGCTGCAACGTCGTCGTACACGTTCTTCAGAAGTGCGCAACATCCTGGCGGAAAGCGTCAATCGAGTGCAAGGATTAGCGGCAACGCACGATCTGTTGGCCCACGAGGACGTGAGCGAAGCACGTATAGATGATATCGCGCGTAAGATTGTTGGAGTGGCAAATGCCAATCTAAGTTCACCCGATAAACACATTACGATTGTAGTCGAGCCAAGTCCCGTTATCATCCCATCGCGTGCCGTGACTATTCTGGCACTGGCGATGAACGAAATGATCTCGAATGCATTTAAACATGGTATGGTAGGACAATCTGAGGGAACGGTAATTGTGCGTGGGCGAGAAGAGAATGGCTCAGTCATTGTACAGGTAATTGACACCGGGCGTGGACCGATCGCAGAGGTGAGCGCCGAAGAAAGTGGTGAAGGCACCAACTTCGAGGGATTAGGCCTCTCGCTGATTAAACATTTGATAGGTGACCTGGGCGGAACCTTTTCGCTACGACGCGAAACGGCTGCACAGGCCGAAGGGGAGCTGGTAAAAGAAAATCTTGCGGGCAGCGATTATACGGTTGCCGAAGTGCGCTTCCCCCTTGTTCGTCGTAGTCATCCCTGAGCGCATCTCATCTCTGTCGCCTCATAGAGCACATGAGAGACAGGATAGGGTATGTGTTCTTCATTTTGCTACCTCATTTGTATGTTTGTTTTGAGCACTATGGTGGTTTGTAGAGGTGAAATAGTATGCATGCTCCCGCAAAAGCAAAAATTCTGGTGGTTGAGGACGAGCCGTCTATTCAACAGGTATTGTGTTTCTTTCTCAATCATAATGGTTTCGAAGTGCTTGGTGTCTCGAATGGTCAGGATGCCATCCGGGCTATCGTAGAGTTTGATCCCCAACTCATCATCCTGGATCTCATAATGCGCCCCATTTCTGGCTGGGATGTGCTTACCTGGCTACGCGCCAATCGCCCATCCTCTCCCCTCCCCGTCATCGTCCTGAGCGCACTTGTAAATCTAAAAGAACAAATGCATGGATTTGAAGAAGGCGCATTGGAGTATATCACAAAGCCAACACAGCCAAGCGCTATTGTTGAGCGTGTGCGTGTTATTCTGGCGATGAGTGTAGAGCAGCGGAATTTGCTGCAACACAAACGATTGGATGATCAACGTAGGATTCTGGCTCGTCTCTCCAGAAAGCAACGCGATGAATTTGTCTATTGACGCGTGAGCGATTGCCCACATTTATAGCAAAAACGGTTGCTGGCAGGATTCGTGGTGGAGCAGAATGGGCATTGGTTCATCTGATTGCCGCATTGCGTACAGAAACGCATCTGCGGCTTATTTGCTTTGCGACAATAGGGACAAAGATAGATTGCTTCTATTGATGCAGACGTGCGCGAAACGGCCAATACCCCTCCTGGTAGAGCTTGTTTTAATGCATCAGCCATATCGCTTGCTCGTTGGTAGCGCTGCTCTGGTTTTTTCAGCAGTGCCGTCAGGATAACATGCTCAATAATAGGATTGATGGTGGGATGAAGAGAAGAGGGATGTGGTGGTGGATCATAAATATGGCTATGGGCAAGGGCATGATAGTTGTCGCCACGAAAGGGAGTATAGCCGGTCATTGCCTCAAAGAGCATCACTCCCAGGGCATAGATATCGGCTCGTCCATCAACTGGTCCACCTTTACACTGTTCAGGCGACATGTATTCAGGCGTACCAACACCGGCTCCTGGCCGCGTTAGACCCTCCCTTGTACTGGCAAGCACCTTTGCAATACCGAAATCAGAGAGAATGGGGCGTCCAGAACCGTCCAGCAAGACATTGACGGGTTTGATATCGCGATGAATGATCTTCTGTTCATGGGCATAAGAAAGAGCATCAGCTAACTGGGCAAAAATAGACACGACTTCGAGCGTGTCCATAGCTTTGCCCTGAAGATGCAATTGATCAAGGCGCTGCTTCAGCGTCCCTCCACTAACCAGTTGCATAACGATATAGAGATGCCCATTCTGCTCACTGGCATCATGAACCGTGACGATATTAGGATGCGATAGGCGAGCAACCAGCCTGGCTTCCAGATTAAAACGCTCAACAAAACTACTATCGGTGGCATACCAGGGTGGAAGAACCTTTATCGCAACTTCTCGATCCAGATTCTCCTGGTACGCTTTGTAGACCCGTGCCATTCCCCCCTGTCCCACTGATGCCAGAATCCGGTAGCCACCGAGCATTGTTCCAATCAGTTCGTCTTGCTGCATCATTTTATTATGTCACGTATTATCTCTGGCGGGTATACTAGTGCCTGCCAAAGACAAGGACGGTCTGACCAAGCTGGACACGGTCGCCTTCTTGCAATGGGTAGGTCTGATTTTTGCTCACGAGTTGTCCATTGACTTTCGTACCATTCGCGCTGCCTTCATCTTTCAGGGCATAGTTCCCATTGCCCATATTGACGATGGATGCGTGCAGACGTGAGACGGCCAGATCTTCGAGGAAGATATCACTCTCTCGACTACGGCCAATACTCAGGGACTCTTTGCGTACTTCAAACACACGCCCCGGCTCTTTGCCTTCTTCTACCTGTACAAAGCCAATGCCACCCTGTGGTCCTGTGGTGCGCAACATGGTTTTATCGCCATCGTTGTTGGCGAACATAGTAGGATCTTGCATACCTGGGGTACCTGCTCCGAAGCCACCTTGCTGCCATTGTGGATTAGCAGGAGGACTACTGACCGGCGCTGGTGCTACCGGGCTTCCCCATTGATTGGCTGGTTGTTGGGCGGCCTGCGCGGCCCATGGATCGGCGGCGGGTTGACCCCATGCGGGATTCGAGTTGTTGCTCCCATAAGCGGGTTGTTGTCCCTGTTGTGGAGAAGGCTGTGCAGGTGCCCCCCATTGGTTAGCTGATTGCGCTGGCTGACCCCATGGGTCGGCGGCTGGCTGGGCGGGTTGACCCCATGGGTCCTGGGCGGGTTGCGCTGGCTGGCCCCATTGATCTTGAGCGGGTTGGGCGGCCTGTGCTGGTTGGCCCCATGGATCCTGGGCAGCCTGGGCCGGCTGGCCCCATTGATTGGCTGGTTGCTGAGCAGCGGGAGCGGCCCAGGAATTCGCAGCGGGTTGTTGGGTGGCAGGAGCACCCCAACTGGGTTGAGATGGCTGACCAGGAGCTGGCTGTTGAGCTCCGGCATTCCAGGAATTGGCAGGTTGGCCACCCCATGCACCGGCGGCGGGTTGGGCGGGTTGACCCCAATTGTTAGCGGCGTCGGCTGTTCCCCAACTCGCTTGTTGTTGCTGAGCGGGCTGGTTCCAATTTCCACCGGGGTTACCAGGAGCGGATTGCTGATTCCAGCCTCCTTGAGCTCCCCCCTGTGGATTCCAGCCTCCGGCGGCTCCTGGTTGTTGAGCAGCCTGGCGTTGCCAGTCGCTGGAACCACTTGCGGCGGTTGCTTTGGACCCTTTTTTGCTTCCACCACGGAAGAGCAGGACAGAACCAAGAGCAAGAATGACAGCAATGATAATGACAGCAATAATGATAACAGGCAATGAAACTGGCAGCGCAAATGTGGCGGCTGCACTAACAAAAGCATCCATTATAGTTCACCCCTCTGATCGTAGGGGCGGCAGAGAACCGCATCTCTTTCATAATGAGAGCGGGCATTGTGCCACCCGATCTAAATCAGGCACCCGACGTTGGTACCCCTACAGCTGCGACTCAGCGTGTATTGACAGCACTGTTATCGCAATTCAAAACGTACCTCAATGCTGCCAAAGCGCAGAATATCACCATCCTTGAGGGTACGTTCCTCATGTGGTGTCAAGATAACGCCATTTAAACGTGTTTTATTCAAGGCATTGAGATCTTCAACGGTGTATTTGCCCTGCTGGTTGCGCAGATATGCATGCCGCCTCCCGACCGTCTTGTCTGCCAGGTTTATTTCGGGGAAGATACCCAGTGTGGGGTCTTTTCTTCCTACTACCATCAAATCGCCTCGTAAGGGAATAGACTCCCCACTTGAGATAACTATGACGCGGGCCTCTTTTTGCGGGGTTGATGGGGGTTTGTTACCATAGCCTCCATTTACCCCTACTGCCGCTTCGCCTCCTACTCGTACAACACGTTCAGGCGACGCCTGGACACGTTCTTGCAACTGCTCCAGTGCGGCAATGAACTCCTTTGGTGTTGCGAAGCGATCCGCTGGTACCTTTGCCAGCGCCTTCTGCATAAATGCGTCCGTTTCCAGAGGCAGGTCCGGGCGCAAACGGCAGATCGATGGAACATTCTCATTCATATGTTTGATCACGATATCAACAGCTGACTCACCTTCAAAAGGTGGGCGGCTGGCAAGCATTTCGAATAGAACTGTCGCAACCGAATAAAGATCAGAACGTGTATCCGCTGAACGCCCACTTTCCGCCTGTTCAGGCGAGATATAGTAGGCCGTGCCCATAAATACGTTGGACTGTGTCAACGTAACGGTTTCCTTGCCTCGTGCTAAGCCAAAATCGGTGATTTTAATCATATCACGCGTATTGACAAGGATATTTTGCGGCTTGATATCGCGATGCACTACACCTTGTTTATATGCTGTATCTAATCCCTCCGCGATCTGTCGTGCGTAATTGAACGCTCTCAAGGCCTCCATTGGACCATCATTGAGCATAAAGTACTTGAGATTCTGGCCATCAATATAATCCATCACAATATAATTCATATTATTGTCTTCGCCGTATGCAACAATACGCACAATATGAGGATCGCTAAGGTTTAGAAGAATATGGGCTTCGCGCTGAAAACGTGCAAGTAGTTCATCATCGTTCGAAAGCTCAATATGCATGACCTTCAGGGCATAGATATGATTATTTTCGATATCGCGTGCAACGTAGACAGTGGCGAAACTCCCTCTTCCGCGTTCATCAATGAGTTTATAGCGCCCTTTAATAGTACGACCAATCATATCAACACCCACGACAGCGATCTCCTTATCCGCTAAGGCTACTATCAGCGCCCATATTATACACCATCCGTTCACCTGTGTCATGATAGTGTTTCTATGGAGATATGCTGGCCTTGTTGCGCTATTCTCTGTTTTAAAAACGAAACAGGTCCTGATTATTCACATGAATAGGAGGGGATACATATTATTTTGCCCCTGGCGTCGGTGGTGGCCGTAGCGGAAGCGCGAATCCCCAGTCGAGCAATTTGATTGCATCTGTAAAACGCTGATTGGGCTTCTGGGTGCTATCATTCAGTACTACACCGATCAGGTGATGTCCCACATTGATAGCGGAGAAGACCAAACAATAGCCAGCCTCAAGCGTGAAACCCGTCTTGACACCAATTGCCCCCGGATAGGCGCTAAGCAGATCGTCGGTTGTCATCCAATCGTAGGCATGATGCTCAGCGGTCGCGGGCAATTTGTACTCTTGTAATGCGACGATCTGAGCAAAGAGGGGATTCTCCAGTGCGATACGTGTAATCTGCACGAGATCGGCAGCACTCGTATAATGTTGCGGATCAGGCTTGTTCTGCGCCGTCAGATAGGTCAGTCCATCGGGATTGATATAATGTGTCTGTTTCAGGTGCAGACGTTGAGCATACTGATTCATGGTCACCACAAACTGGGCGGGTGAGCCTGAGATTGCATCGGCAATAGTAATGGCGGCATCGTCACCTGAAGGTAACATCAGTGCATACAGCAGATCAAGCAAACGTATCTTATCGCCAACCACCAAAAATGCACTACTCCCCTGATTTTTCTTTACCTCGTCGACTGCATCTTGCTTTACAGTCACAACTTGCTGTAAATCTGCCGCCTGAAGCGCAATAAATGCGGTCATAATTTTGGTTGTGCTTGCCATTGGCAGGCGTTGCTCTCCATTGACATTAACCAGTACATGTCCAGTATCTGCGTCAAGTAAATATGCTGCCTTTGCGCCAACTGCCGGTGGTGTCCCCTGGATAGTGAGAATGGGTTTAGGAGTGGGAGTGGGGGTCCCAAAGGAAGAAAGTACGCGTGTCCCAATTGGAGTCGTGCCGAGGAGTGCGCCAACTCCAATGAGCAAAGCCATCGCAAATAAAAGTAAAAGAACGGCAAAAATACGGCGTACCATAAAACTCCTCTTTTTTCTTTCAGTCCAGCATCATTTAGTAGTATATGCAATTTGAACGAAGATGGCCGCGCTTTTTCACTGGTAGATCAATTTCTCCTATCCTGCCTCGTATCCTTTTTAGCATGCTAACCCGTATTACAGAAGAAGATTGATGTGTTTTCCTTCTTGTTAGATACAGATTGTTGTATCACAGTTTGGAAGAAAGATGCTGAGGGCACAAAGGGTAAAAACGGCCTGTAGAATCAGGAAAGGAATCAATACAATGAAATCAAATGTTCATGAACCGGCAAAAATGCGGCAGGCCCAAAATTCTGCGCGTCGTGCTGCAACCAGTCATTGGGTAACCATGTTTGCACGCTTCGGCTATGCCGCGAAAGGTATTGTCTATCTTATTATTGGAGTACTTGCGGTACAATTGGCGGCTGGCAGAGGTGGGGCCGCAACCGATCAAAGAGGTGCGTTACGTACCATATACGAACAACCATTCGGTAAATTTTTACTTGTTGTGGTTGCGATCGGACTGATTGCATTTGCATTATGGAGCTTCATACAAGCCCTGTTTGATACCGAAAATAAGGGGAAGGATGCAAAAGGTATTCTTGGCCGGGTTGGCTATGCCATTGTTGGGATCTCCTATGGATTGTTGGGAATAGGTTCTATTCAACTTGCTCTTGGCACTGGTACTGGTGGGAAAAATTCGACCACTTCGACACAAGACTGGACGGGAAAAATACTTCATTATCCCGCAGGCGTCTTCCTGGTTGTCCTTCTCGGCCTGATCGTCCTTGGTGTGGCTGGCTACTTGCTCTATCGTGCTTATTCTGCGAACTTCAAGAAAAAACTAAACTTGCAGGAGATGCACGGGCAGGTACGAAAATGGGGCGTCTACCTCGGTCGTTTCGGCTATGCTGCTATGGGTGCAGTCTTCTGTATTATAGGCCTTTTCCTGATTATTGCAGCGGTTCAACATAATCCTAATGATGCCAAGGGGTTGGATAGTGCGCTACAGGTGGTTCTGCATCAGCCCTTTGGCCCTATTCTCCTGGCGATCATTGCTCTGGGCCTGTTCGCGTATGGAGCGTACTCTTTTGTGGAGGCTCGCTATCGACGTATGGCTGGTCAGCAATTTGGGATGAATTAATGGCGGATAGCTGCACACATCAATCGGCCAGTACATCAAAAAACAATAAATGCGTATAACCCCGTAGGTGACCAGACGCAATTTGGTCACCTACATTTTTTGCACCATTTCCTCTATTTCAAAGATTGTGCAATCGAAATATTTTATCTCATACATTCGTGCGCAAACATCCGTACAGAATCTAATTGCGCAGAATCTTGCATAAACAGGTTTGTACAATGGCTTTACCCATCAGTGGCAAGGCTTTCCCTGGCGGCAACGGTTTTCAATGTCTCATACCCACCTCTGGTTATTGAATACAGCACGTCGCCTGGTAACCTGTTTGCTTCAATAAGTTGCTCTCTTTGCTCTGGAATGTATTCCGGCAGCTTCGTATTCTCATCGGCTAACCACGTATGCTTGTTCAAAAGAGCAATGACCTGAGCATAGGAAAGAGGATCGGGTTGGCATAGGAAAAGGGCTTCGATGACAAAGCCAGGCACTTTCTTGCGCCGATCAAGCTGTCCCTGATGCTTGCTTTCTTCTTTGACCGCTTTCTTCAAACAACGGATATCTGCCAGAACCTGTTGAACATATTCCTCTCCGTAGCGTTCGGTGATATTCTCTATGTAGTGATCAAATCTTTTCACATGCTCGATACTAAAATGGCTATTTGCATAATGGAGTGTACAATCAAGCTTAAGCGGGCCAAAGTGAGGATGTTCAAGATTGATCATAAAGATTACCCCTGGATCATCGCGCCACGCTTTTACGCCCCGGAAGCTAACATGTGAACTCACCGTCTTTAATTGTTGGAGGGATTGTGTAATGGTCTTAAAGAGAATAGGATCAAGCCGTTGTATCTCCGCCAGATCTGGAATGCCCTCCCAACTGGAAACAATACTAAAGGTATCAATTGTCGTCCAATCTACAAAACCTTGTGCAGAAGTATGTGGAATATTGACAAAAAATAGGTCGATATCAGGGTGGTCATTGGTATTGGTCCCACGCCTATAGGAACCGATATCTATGGCTTGTTCTGCTGTATGATAATTTGCACGAACAATACTGCTGATGAGCGTTGCAATAGTCTGGCTCAATGCGCGTTGCGCCGTTAGATTCATCGTGTCTATTTTCCTTCTCACTCTTTTATTTATATGTTTACCCTTGCATGATAACGAAAAAGTAGCGAATTTGCCAAAGACACCCTGATATCATTCTTATTTCCTGCTAAATTCTGCACATGAAACTCAAATGCACTGAATATTCTATAGATTTATGGCTTGCCACATTCCTACAGCTACGCTATTATATATAAAGACTTCGTTGTGCCATTGCCGATATGCGCATTTAGACATTTGAAGATAAATAAGGAAATAATAAAAGATATGCAAATACATAGATCATTGACCGAAGACGAGCACAATACATTGAAACCCAATGAAACCTCTGACCGTTTCTTACGCGCCTGCTCCGTTCAACCAGTTGATGCCACTCCTATCTGGCTCATGCGGCAGGCTGGCCGTTATATGGCAGAATATCGCGCCCTACGGGAAAAATATGGCATTCTGGAGATTATTAAAGCTCCCGAACTGGCCTGTGAAGTGACCATGCAGCCTATTAAAGCATTTGAACTCGATGCCGCTATTATCTTTGCCGACATCCTCCCTCCACTTGAAGGTATGGGATTGCACCTGACATTTGGCAAGGGTGAGGGACCTATCATTCACAATCCTATACGTACCAGCGCCGACGTAGATGCCCTACACATCCTCCTTCCTCAAGAAAGCCTCTGGTTTACGTTGGAAGCAATTAAACTGGCGCGTCAGGAGTTGGCGGGTCGGAACATCCCCCTGATTGGCTTCAGTGGTGCACCTTTTACGCTTGCCTCGTACGCGATTGAGGGAGGCGGCAGCCGTAATTATCTCTATGCAAAAGGGTTGATGATGAGCGAACCTGCAACCTGGCATCGCTTGATGGAGAAGCTCAGCGAGGTGGTTGGTCAATATCTGTTGGCACAGGCGCAGGCAGGGGCACAGGCATTGCAACTCTTCGATAGCTGGGTTGGCGTTCTCAGTCCCGCCGACTACCGCGAGTATGTCCTGCCATATAGCCGCCGAGCTATCGAGATCGCGCGCCAGGGCAATGTTCCCATCATTCACTTTAGCACGAATACCAGCAGCATGCTTGATCTCATACAGGAGGCCGGCGGCGATGTCATTGGCATCGATTGGCACATTGATCTGGCAAAAGCGTGGCAACAACTTGGCAATACAGTAGCAATCCAGGGCAACCTCGATCCAGTCGCCCTCTTTGCTCCCTGGCCCGAATTACAGAAACGCGCCCAACTAATACTTGATCAGGCAGCCAATCGTCCGGGCTATATCTTCAATCTGGGGCATGGTATTCTACCTGGCACGCCCATCGACAACGTACGACGCCTGATCGATTTCGTACACACGTATCGCGCTCCTGAATTGCAAGGATGATCGCATCTGGGAGAGTGAATATGCCGCTCACAAATGAAGCCGTACGCACACGTACAGAAACAATGCTCCAAAGTCTGCAGAACACTATCTGCCAATCCCTGGAAACTATAGATGGAACCAATTTTCACGAAGAGATCTGGACGCGTGCTGGTGGAGGCGGCGGCATCACGCGCGTCCTTCAAAACGGCAACGTCTTTGAAAAAGCCGGTGTCAGCACATCTACTATCAGTGGCCTCCTAAGTAAAGATGCCGCTCAAACAGCCGGAATTGGGAATGGCAATTTCACTGGGGACAACATCCCCTTTTTCATCACCAGCATAAGTCTGATCATTCATCCTCATAACCCATTTGTACCATCCACTCATGCTCACTATCGCTACTCAGAGCAGGGCGACAGCACAACTCCCGGTTCCTGGTCTTTTAGTGGAAGCGCCGACCTGACGCCTTACTACCTCTTCGAGGAGGATGCCATCAATTTTCATCGCCTCCACAAAGAGGCGTGTGACCGCTACAATCCTGCCTTCTATCCGCGCTTCAAGCAAGCATGCGACGAATATTTCTATCTGCCGCATCGCAAAGAACATCGTGGCATAGGCGGCATTTTCCTGGGCAATCTCAATGAATATGACAGTGACATGCTCTATGCACTCACCACCAGTTGTGCCACAGCGTTCCTGCCAGCTTACCTGCCCATTGTGGAACGGCGTAAAGATCTGCCCTTTACGGAACAACACCAGCGCTGGCAACGTCAGCGCCGTGGCCGTTACGTCGAGTTTAATCTGACTTATGATCGTGGCACTGCTTTTGGCCTGAAGACCGGTGGACGTGTAGAAAGCATTCTCATGTCTCTCCCGCCGGTTGCTGGCTGGGAATATGATTATCATCCCGAAGCTAGTAGCGAAGAGGCGCGGCTGATGGAAGTTTTGCAAAAGCCGCGCCAATGGGTCTAAAACGACGGATTGGGGTATTACACGCATTGCCGGCGCCGGTGTAGGGGCGCGGTTTACAAGCCCGTTGTATACCCACCTTCGTGTATGCGACCTATGACCTTATTTTTCGTATAGAGTATAATGACAATGGAGGCCATTAGATTTTTTTGGGGAGGAAACAGCTTTTTATGGTATTCATGCGACGTTCGATAGGGCAGATACTGATCTTCGCTCTTTCGCTGCTTGGCATAGCTATCTCTATCTATCTGACAAGCGTACACTATGCGAATGTACCCCTGGTCTGCTCGACTACGGGTCTCATTGACTGTGCCAGCGTGCTTTCTAGCCCTTATTCTGTCGTGCCCGGTACGACGATCCCAATTACTGTTCCTGGTCTTGCCTGGTGCCTTGTCATGGCCGGGCTGGCATTTGCTTCCTGGCGTCTCTGGCCGCAGCGCCAAAATCTACGCATCGCTGAATTCGTCTGGTCCCTTATTGGCATGCTCACCGTACTCTATCTTGTCTACGCTGAACTGGTACGCCTGCACCGGATCTGTGCCTGGTGTACAGCCCTACATGTCGCAATCCTGGTGATATTTCTGATCACCATCTTGAATTTACAGGCACCCGAACCCGACGTCGAATTTGATGTTGAAGAAGAACAACCTGTTGTAACAGGCAAAGGGCACACAACGGGTTTTTAAAGGGGAGCAACTGCATGAAACACTGGCAGCTTTTCGTACTCAGTGGTATCGTCTTGCTTAGTGCGGCCCTGTTTGCTCTACATCAGTATATGACGATATTGCCACCTCCACAATCAGGTCTGGCACGTACGGCGAATAGCGCTTTCAAATACGATCTGTGCACCGAAGCTTATGCATTTGCACACGCGACACCAGATAACCCATTTAAGACCGACTATACGTTTCGTGATCCATTCCGTGCGGCTAGCGACACGATTATTCCGCACCTGCTTGATTATAATATCCAAACACATACGGTCAACTTCAATGTTGATATTATTATTAGCCACGTTGCCACATTCCATGCATCCATCGCCCTGGTGCATGAGCATGATGGCATATCGATCTTGCTCCCTGACAAGCAAAACAAACTTCAATCCTCAACTATCCCACAATTTATAGTTACTTCATTTGGCCTGGGACGGATCGCGATACTCGATTATACCTGCCCCAACCAATGGGTATGGGGACCCAATAAAAGATGAGGCAATATCGGCCACTACACCCACCCCAACGCTGGTGTACGGGTGCCCTTTAGAAGCCCGCTTCTCCTGCTTCCTTCACAAAATCTGCATGGACTGCAAGATGGTCGCTGGCCTCATGCACCTGAATACCAGCAACTGAACTGATCACATTGCTATAGGAAAGGTGAGCGGCCAGTTCGGGACTGGCAAAGATGAAATCGATGCGCCCGGTGGGTAAAATAGCTGGACAGGTAAAGCCAAGTGCATCGGGGTTCGACCGACGAAAACAATCGGTATAACCGGCTTGCAACAGAAGATCGATCCCACCACGCATAAAGCGCGGAGCCACCTTATCGACAACGAAACTGCCAGCTTTATTCCGTATCAGCACACTCACCACCTGCCGCAACAGGGTATATCTCAATTTCTTCCATGAGCGTTTCTTGTGTGGCTTTGGCCGAGATTGCGACTTCTGAATAGTGGAGCGCAGTAACTGGCTGGCCTGTACCTCATCGCCGGGAGCCAGCGAATTAAAATCTCCCATGATCAGGTGTGGTTGCCCCCGATAAGCGGCCAGGATGCGCAGTACTTCCTGTATTTCAGCACGCCGGATATGATTACTTTGCGCACCTTTTTGAAACTCCGAGCGCTGATGAATGACAAAAACAGTTAATGGGGCACCATTGGCGTCCTCAACCTGAACCTCGAGTAGATACTTACGATCAAAAACAGGACGCTTGTGGACATTAGTATGGAGAATAGGTAGACGACTCAGAACAGCAAGATTCCAGTCTCGTGCCTCTTTACTATATCCAGTCAAACGAAACTGCATTCCCAGGCGAGATGCCAGTTCCTCAACCACTTTTGGATCTGTCGCCTCGGCCAGCCCAACCACATCTGGATCCACTGAACGAATCACTGTGGTTAACTCATCGATGCGACGCGTCCCACCAACCAGAATGTTATACGAGAGAATGCGCGTCATCTTCTATCCTACTTCATCAAAGTGCAAGATAAGATGTTTCCTCTACAGGGATTGGCCGGGAGGAAACACCGTGTTAGCGTGTAAAACGTGCTACCAGCTTTTCGGCATAATCACCGAAGTATGGCAATTTCGTCTTCACACCTCGATATGCCTGGAAACAGAGAAAAGCCCAGACTAATGCCGCACCCAATATCAATACCAGATGGACCGCACCGAAAATGATGCCAAATGCCCAACCGATAAATGGTATCGCGGCCAGGAAACCAAGCAGGCTAATCACTTCAAATGTAATGCTCACACTTCCAAAAAAGAGGATTGACTGCGCTGCATTGAAACGGACAAAACGATTCTTCCTCTCCGCAAAGAAGAAAAACAACCCACCAATCCAGATCAACGCATTACTCAGTAAAGCCGCAATTCTGGGATTCATACTCATGGTAGAAGAGCCAGAAGGACTCGATGAGCTACTGGTATTGTAAGCACTACTCGGGGGCTGATACGTTTGCTGCTGCTGACCTGTCGCGTACTGCTGCTGCTGACCCGTTCCATAACCTCCGGTCGGCTGTGCGCCACCTTGCTGACCATATCCTTGACTGCTATATGGATCATCGGGCGTTGCTTGAGCTGGCTGAGCTGGTTGCTGTGGAGCATAACCACTGTAGGCTCCATATGGATCATTCGGATCAGGCTTCTGACCCTGATTAGGATTTATACTCATAAAAAGAGGTTCCTCTCTCTTAGGGACAACGAACATCTGTATTCATACTCTATTACGCTATAGGGAGTAAAAAGTTGGAACGCTTCCCGTATGCTATACTCTTATAACTCTTATAACAAAAAAGAGACTCAATTTCTGCCCGATGATGGGTCCAAAAGCAGGAGATATTGTAGATGAACATCAACGATGAAACTATTGCTATCCGCGCGGGAGAGGCTTTCGACTTCTCGCTGGTCGAACATTATGTACGTACCCATATTCCTGCATGCCGGGAAGAGCCGGGCACGCTTCAGGTACGCCAATTTCCTGCCGGAGCCTCAAATCTCACCTATCTACTCCAACTCGGCAATTGGGAAGGTGTACTGCGCCGTCCACCCTTTGGGCCAGTCCCACCAAAAGCACATGATATGCAACGGGAAGCAAGCCTGCTAGCACATATCTCACCCCTCTTCCCCCTTGCTCCCAGGCCCTATGCCTTCAGTAACGATCTCTCCATTATGAACGTGCCCTTTTATATCATGGAACGTCGTACAGGTTTCGTTCTCAATAACACGTTTCCTGTTGAAGTCACTCCCACTCCCGAACTGTGTCGCCAGATCTCGCTGGCCGTCGTCGAGACGCTGGTACAGATCCACGTCATCGACTGGCAACATAGCGACCTGAGCGCATTTGGCCATCCAGAAGGCTTCCTCGCACGCCAGGTTAAAAGCTGGATTGAGCGCTACTTTCGTTCGCAGACCGATGCTATTCCCGAAGTTGAACCACTCACAAAATGGTTAAACGCACATATCCCAAATAGTCCCGCTGCCACACTGATCCATAATGACTTCAAGCTCAATAATATGCTGCTGGCTACGGATGATCTCACGAAGCCGGTTGCAGTACTGGATTGGGAAATGACCACAATTGGTGATCCCCTCTTCGATCTGGCCGTTTCGCTCTCGTACTGGGTTACTTCCGCTGACCCACAAACACTACAGAATATTCTCCCCTCAGTCACACCGCTTCCCGGCTTCATCAGTCGACAGGAATTTATGGACCTGTACGCACAGAAAAGTGGACGTGATCTCTCCTCCATGAACTTCTATATGGCCTTCGCCTATTTCAAATTAGCGGTGATCGTCCAACAAATCTATGCCCGCTGGAAACGTGGCCAAACTCAGGACGAACGCTTCGCAACGTTTGGCACGCATGTACATGCTCTGATTACGCATGCTGCCGGACTCGTGGGGTAAATTTACTATATGGTCAACATAGGATTAATGAGCAACACGGGCTTCTAAAGGGCACCTCTATACCATTATTGATTGGGATTAAATTATTATGTGGGCAACACGGGCTTCTAAAGGGCACCCCTACACCATTATTGATCATTGGGAATAATGGTGTAGGGGTCTGTGGTGAACCACGTTTTTTCGCTTTTATTTCAACCAGAAGCGTTTTACGCTTTCGGCAAGTAGGCGACCCTGCTCGCGGCCAGCGGGGGCTGAAATGGCGCGTCGGCTAGCATCAAGCGGGTTTGGCCCCCTGGCTGTGGCAGATGCCTCGTCGGGCGTAATTACCAGGCATTGAGAACCTGAACGTTCGAGGGTTGCCAGTTCGCCCTCAAAGCTCTCAAAGGGTGTTGTGTTTTGTGGGTCCAATGCCGAAATATCCAACGTTTCGGCTCTCAGGATAAGTACATGCTGGTAGCCTTTGGCGATATCAGCGTTAGTCCCTGAACGAACACCACCGTCGATATAGCGATGACCAGCAATGGTTATGGGAGGATACACGCCGGGAACGGCACAGCTTGCCGAGACTGCCAGCACGAGAGGCACACCCGCATCACGGTCGAACATAACCCATTCTCCCGTCTGTGCATCGACGGAGACAACGACGAGCCGCTGCTTATGTGGCCATTCCTTAACAGGCAGCCGGGACGCAATGATCTCCAGGCGTTCTTCCTCAGGCACAGTCTTCACAGCCAGTGCCGCAGCACCGACACGTGCTCTTGCCGTCTGAACATCTGGTGCTCCGATGCCGGCTGCGAATACACGCATGAGTTCGTTCATGTCGAATTGCACGACCTGCTCTCTGGTCTCCTCAAGCGGTTGGAGTTGACGTGCATACAAGTCTTCAAGGGCGTGACCACTGGTGATTTGCGCACCAACTACCGATCCCGCTGAAGTTCCCACGACCAGGTCCGCACCGCTTACATCAATACCCCCATCATGGAGCCCCAGAAGAATACCCATCTCCCAGGCGATACCAGTGGTACCGCCTCCACCAAGAACCAGGGCTTTGGTTTGCTGTTGCTTTATCTCTGCCATTGTCTACCTTTATGCATCTTGAGCCTTTTCATACATCGCGTACCAGGTATCATCATACACAGGCGAGTACATATTGTTCGGGCGCAAGCCGCTGATAAAGTCGTTATGGCCGTCGAGATACCACTTTCCATTGATCTGGACGAACCAGGGACCACCACTGGAACCGCCAGTCATATTGCAGGGAATAGAGATTACGGTACCACCACCATGCTTCCAGCTCTGGCCTGTTCCATTTTCGCATGACTGTTTGGTCTGCCCATCAAAAGGATACGCGGCAGGATACCCATACGCAGAGTACGACTGATTGGTAGGCTGATTATAGGCCCATCCAGCACCACCGACGACCTCGGTCAAAAGACCCTCGCTATTCGGTGAAACGATTGCCATACCCATATCATGATGATAGTCATTTGGCGTGGCATCGACCCAATCAGCGGGTGCCTCTAGATCGCGGGCTGCCCAACACCCATACTGCGAATTACCACTATCGTACAGTGGGCAGAAGATTACGTTATGCACCCAGCCACCATTCCAATAGAGACAGTGTCCAGCAGTATCCACAACACTCTGATTAGCACTTATAACGGCTGTACCCGAACAAACCATGTTCTGGCCAGCAGCATTCGTCATAAAGAGCTTGCCAACGGTCGAGGATAAAGGATAGGTAGAAGCATCCGCAATTTGCGGCGGCTGCCCCTGTTGTTGAGCTGCCTTGCCCGCACTTATATCACTGCTCTCCTGGGTGAGAGTAGGAGTAGTGCTCATCTGCTGATCCGCACTGATGGCTCCTTGCATGCTCGAAGTCGTCCAATAGTGCTCAACGGTGCTGGCACTTGTATCAACAGGATGCTCAATAATTGTCGTTGAAGGTGTCCATAACGCAGGGAACAGATTGTGTGACAGTCCAACCAGGTAGACCATATATGTACCGGCAAGCACACAAAGAAAAATTTTGACGGCCAGAGAGGTCCGAACGAAGCGCGGCTTTTGTGGCATGAGATCGCTCCCCTTTCATCAAGAATGCTTTTTCTCGGATTTGCGTGAATGCTTTTTCTTGGACTTAACAGCCTTCACATTTGGTAAATCGACGGGTTTCGCGTCACGCATTTTATCTACCGTCCAATATTTGAGGGCCTCATCGGGTGAGGTAGTAAGCGAATGCTTCACGATTTTAGGCGTAGGAGTTGGTTTTGCCAGCCGTCTCCATGCAACCAGATACACCCCGACGAGCAGACCAAGAAGGACTGTAGCAGGCAGAGCAATTTGAATGAGTCTCTGTTTCTGTGACATTATGTCTCTCCTCTTTCTTTTATACATTAGACTGGGTGTGCAGGGTGTCATGGATAACGTTTTCGTCTCTGTACTTCCCAGAATCAGGAACACATTTTCCTCTTTGATTAGTATATCAATATTTATTCATTTTAGGAAGAGTGCAAAATCACATCCCACCACGCAAATGACCATGGCGGATCATCCGCGTCATAAATCTTGGCGACATATGTGATTGCTCATCCACCTGATCTGGCATCTCTGACATCGCGCTGGAGCTCACCATCTGCTCACGAAGCACGCTCACCTGGCCGGCCATCACCTCGTCCATCGATCCTTGCTGCGTGTTGGAGATCCAGCGCATCATGGAGGAGAGGAAAAGTTCTTTCAAGTATGCAAACGAGAATTCCTCCGTCTGCGTGCTTATATTCTCCATACCTTCATCTGAGAGCCGTAACACAGGCTTGAGCGTACTATTCCAGAGAGTAATATAGGAACGACGTTCAGATAGCTCTGGTAACTCAAAGGGATATTTGCGATCAAAACGACTTGGGCGATCAACAATGGCAGGATCAAGGCGCTCAGGATGGTTGGTGGTTGCCAGAGCAACGATACCGATGTTCGCGGCAAAGCCATCCAGCTCGTTTAAAAAGAAGGAACGGTTTTGTGAGGTAACCAGTGAATCGAGATCCTCCAACACCAATACACAGGGAGCACTCTTACGCGCACGATCGAAAACTTGACTGATACACATCTCATCCGGGCCACCATGAGGCGTACGAAAGCTTTTTACATAGAGACATGGCTGCTGGATCGAGTTAATGAGTGCCTTTACAGCATGCGTCTTGCCATTCCCCGGCGGACCAACGAACAGGATACCGCGCTTCCAGGGCACGCCACACTCTTCATATGTTTCACGGGCAGCAAAAAATTGGGTGATATCATCGCGAATATCCTGCTTCAAACTGCCCTTTAAGATCAAATTATCAAAGGTTGCGTTCTTAATATCGCGAAAGAGATGCTCATCCTTATACCAACCCCCATTATCGAAGACCAGAACTTCGCCGCGTATCTCGGTGCTCCACTCACAGACAGTCGCGAAAAAGCCACGAGCGATCTCTTGCGTGTCTGCCAGAATCCAATGATGATACATATCATTAGAGAGCATGATCAACACATCTAACTCTGAACCCTGCCACTGCACTTCGAGCCACGCTTTCCTAAACGTATCGGCAGTATTTTTTTCAGAAGAGTGAGGCGGAAGCATTGGCATACCATTTATAATCATCGGCTGCCCCGGATGTATACCCATATGCTGCCATTGCATCATTTCCATTTCACGCCCACTCCAATACGTGATCGCCTGATTATAGGTAAATGTTCTACCCGTCAATGTACACAATCCAGCAGCAGCATATCCCTGTATATCGAAGTTACCAATATCACCTTCGATTAAGGCTTTCGTTGGAAAAAGCGCTGCCAGTTGTTTGCTAAGATGGTACTCAATAGCCGCCTGAGGAAGAAGGAGTATTTCACTGATCAAGTGCTCTTTATCCATCATTTCTCCCAATCTAATTGCACCATGTACACGTCATTCCCTATAAATAATACGAAGCACATCGCGAAAAGTTGCCAATTTTTGAAGAGGATAGGCGGTTTTTACGGTTCTCCATCCTTCCAGGGAACAGGCGTAGGGGCGGCACCTACGCCTGTAGTACTCCTCTGACAAAGAGTAGAGAATATGGTAAACTATTGGACATCCCAGTGAAAATCTGAGACCTATATCTAACCTCGATCGCACATTTCTCAACTTCTGGCGTCAGAGAAGTGGGAGTCATAGCGTCGTTAGTGGTCCCGCTCCACTAACATAATATATCCAAGAAAAGGATGGAAGGAATCCAGAAAATGTGTACTGCATTTAGAAAACGTTTAATGTTATCCACTAGCAGCTCAATTCTGCTTTTGCTTGTTCTGAGCGTATGGTTCACCTGCCAGGGGGGAACAGCGCACGCGATGGCGACAGACACCAACCCCTGGCCAGCATTCTCAGGCCACGATCCCGGTCGTCAGATCTTGCCAGCGAAAGATGGCTGGGCTTCCGCAGAAGGCGGAACGACAGGAGGTGCAACGGCTTCCTCCGCTCATGTGTATACCGTCATGAACCGGAAGCAACTTGTACAGGCGCTTGGAGGCGACAATACCGGGGCCGACACCACGCCAAAGATTATCTACATTAAAGGCGTCATTAACGGAAATGAGGACGACGCTGGCAATCCCCTGACCTGTGCCGATTATACTACCGGT
>JACDAE010000440.1 GCA_013695595.1 Ktedonobacteraceae bacterium
CCATTGTTCATCGGGTCCACGGGTGGTGGCCAGCACACGCCCCTACGCCAATATTCATGATTCGTTTTCATTGAACAGGATTGTGGTGAACCTGTTACCTACCGGGTTTCATAGTGCAATCCAACCACCCCGGCCTGGAACGTCTTTGTGTCCAGCAGTTTCAGCTTCATCCAACCTTTTATGTCTTGAAAGAGCGGGATGCCGCCACCTAAGACGATCGGATTGAGGAAGAGGCGGTATTCATCGATCAGGCCCAGACGCATAAAGGTATGGGTCAATCTGGGGCTACCGAAGATCATGAGATCGCCGCCCGGCTGTTGTTTGAGGGCTGTGATCTCTTCCGCAATATGATCTTTCACCAGGCGTGAATTCTTCCATTCCGTCTGTGAGAGTGTGGTGGAAAACACGATCTTGGCGATATTCTCGACCCAACGAGCGTGTGCGAGGTCGCGTGGCTCGGCCTCCGGGTCCGTGAGCACCGTGGGCCAATAGCTCTGCATGAGCAGATAGGTGCCGCGCCCATAGAGAGCCACGCCCACGCTCTTGAAGAGATTATCGACATAAGGGTTCAGCTCTTCGTCCACGATGGCCCACTCTAATTCTCCCTCCGGTCCTACTGTGAAACCGTCGAGCGAGACATGCATGAATGCAATAACTTTTCGCATGGTTATACTCCTTAGTATTGAGATTATTAGAAACCTTCAACGCCTCCATCATAACTCAACTAGAGGAGCCTGTCTTGAACAAAATGGACAACTTATGTGAGCTTCCCCATCTGTGCGATTTGCGCGGGTGTGAACCCGATGAAATGCTTGAGAGATCGGGTCATATGTGACTGATCGGCATAGCCTGCCCGATACGACACATCGAGGAGCGAGACGCCCTGCATCAGAAGCTCTGCCGCCTGCTTCGCGCGTTCGATCAGTGAAAGTTCTTTATATGTTAAGCCGGTCGCAGACAAGAAACGACGCCGCACCGTGCGCAAAGACAGTTCCGGCGTCTGACCAGCCAGAACCGCCTGCACCACGGCATCAGTCACCAGCAGATCCTCGCGCACCAGCTTCTCGACGAACGTCTCGACATTTTCATAGTCAGGCAATTGGAAGCTCGATCCGGCAAGTTGAAAGGATGTTTTCGCGACGAGCGACAATGTAGCTCGCTCATCCTGGAGATTTTGGACGGATACAGCGGGCAGAAAGGTGCCTTGCTTAAACGTGACGCCGAACCATTCAGTCCCCTCGTCCTGGGTGACGGGAGTCGCCCTGGTCAATGGCCCCTCCACAGAGACCCTGACCCTTCCATCCTGCTTGAGAAAGAGCAGATGCCAGCGGTTAGAGGCCGGACAGATAGGAGCATAATTACTGCCTGCCTGACCACGCCAGACCGCTTCTACATATGGGGATGCTGATTCTCTTCCCTCAAAGAGTGTGTCCATATTGCAACCTCCGCTAAATATCGACAAATTACCGTAATACCGTAGGGACGCGATACATGCTCTTTAACGAATAGATCCGGACACCTGTATTGTGGGAAAAGATCATCACTGTAGGGAAGCCATTTATTATTCCGTGCCCCCTGAACGCCCATGACAGGCCGATGCAGCGCGATGGTATCACACGGAATAATAAATGGCTTCCCTACAGTGATCCTTGTTGGTCCATCATCGTGATATCCACATCAATTTTTTAAACAGCACCGATCGAGTCCCTACCTTTTGATGCATTCCACAACCACCGGGATACCATTGAGCACGGCATTCCCTGATAATGGATCGATGGCGCTCTCGTCCGTCAGAATATTGGTATTGACGCCCGCATGCTCACTGGCGATCTCCGTTTTTGTGCCTGATTGGTTATGTCCCCAACCATGCGGAATACTGACCACGCCAGGCATAATGGCATCGGTAATCTCGACGGCGATCTCGACACTGCCCACATTCGAGGTGACACGGGCGACCCCATGGGAAGCCAGAGTCAGCCGTTGCGCATCATCTGGATGGATCTGCAATGTACAACGATTGGGACCCTTCGCGAGGACATGCAGATTGTGCATCCACGAATTATTGGAGCGCAGATCACGCCGTCCGATCAGCACCATCTGACCCGGCACCTGCTTCAAAGAGGCACGAAGACGCTCAACATCTTCCACTATTCTGGGGGGAGCCAGCTCTATCATTCCCGATGGAGTGCGCAACACCTCTGGAATGCGCGGCTGGAGCGGCCCAAGATCAACGCCGTGTGGATGATCTTCTAGCATGGCGAGGCTGAGGCCAGTCCGTTGCGGATCGAAGCCATCTCCATAGGGGCCACTACGCAAGAGAAAGTCCAGAATACGCGTCGGGCCACGTCCAGATACCATAGCAAACACATCGGCGGGATCACGGCCCTCGATTGCTGATCCAGGCACCGCTATCTCACGCTTGATGAGCGTCTTGAGCGTCATATCGTCGAGCGGTTGCAGATCGGTCACGCTTCCCATTCCGCCCACAATACCGGCCAATTGCAGGTAGATCTCCCACTCATCTCTGGTGCCGGCTTCCTGCTCGAAGAGAGGTGGCGAGTAGTTCGCGACATTGTGCACAGCAAGTTGATAGAACGCTGAGTCGTAATGAGCACGGGCAAGGGGCGAAGGCGGCGGCAGGATCACATGTGCATAACGCGTCGTCTCATTCAGATACATATCGACGCTGACCATACATTCAAGCTGCTCAAAGGCTCGCTGGAGGCGCTGACCATTGGGCGTGCTGAGAGCTGGATTTCCTGCCAGCGTGATCAGAGCTTTCACCTGTCCCTCACCGGGCGTCTCTATCTCCTCGGCCAGACAGGCAACGGGCAATTCGCCAAAGGTTTCCGGCAGGCCACGCACGCGACTCTTCCAACGTCCAAACCGTATGCCCGATCCTTTCCCACCATGGCCGCTTGCATTGCGTGCTCCTACCGCACCTTTGGGGAACAGGACGCCGCCCTCTCGATCAAGATTGCCGGTCAGCACATTCACCACATCGACCAGCCAGCTTGTCAGCGTTCCAAATGTCTGTGCGCAGGTTCCGATACGTCCATAGGCAGCCGCCTTTGGGGCAGCGGCAAAGTCACGTGCCAGGTGCTTGATTGTCTCAGCTTCAATGCCACAGATAGCGGCAACATCTTCGGGCGCAAAATCACGGGCCAGGGTCCGTACCTGCTCTAACCCTGCGGTATGCTCGCTGATTTTGCCCAGATTGACAAGGTTCTCAGCAAAGAGAGTGTGGACGAGGGCAAACAAGAAGTGGGCATCGGTGCCAGGACGAATAAAGTGATGTTCATCAGCCTCTTGCGCCGTTCGCGTACGATAGGGATCAATCACTATAAGGCGTCCACCACGCTGTCTCAGGTGACGCAGACGATCACGCATATTTGGAGCGGTCATCAGGCTCCCATTCGAGACCAGCGGATTGGCACCGAGCAATAAGAGGTACTCAGTATGCTCAAGGTCGGGGATAGGAATCGAGAGGCCAGCGCCGAACATCAGGCCCGCAGACACTTGCTTGGGCATCTGATCCACGGTGGAGGCGCTGAAATAGTTATGTGTACGCAATGTCTGGAGCAACACCGGAAGATAAAACTGACCCGCCAGCGTATGCACGTTTGGATTGCCAGCGTAGACGGCGACGGCATTCCTTCCATCGCGCTGCAAAATAGGAGACAGGCGTTGTGCAACCTCAGCAAACGCATCATCCCAGCTTACAGGCAACCACCGCTCACCTTTGCGCACCATTGGTTCACGCAGGCGATCTTTGTCCACATCCAGTTCCTTCAAGCTATAGGCCTTGGGGCAGATATAGCCAGAGCTAAAAACATCCTGGTCGTCGCCTTTAATCGAGAGCACCGCACGTCCATGTGTTTCTATCTCTAACCCACAGGTGGCTTCACAGAGCGGACAGGTTGTATAGCTGGTCTTCATTGTATCCATATAAGCCTTCTCCTTTGAATAGCGCGTGCGCGAAACTGCCTGTTGCATTTTACAACATGGAGAATGTGTTATAGTGGAAAAACAGTTGAGCAAAAGAAAGTGAGAACAAGCATGAGCATAAAAGTATGTGTAGCAGGTGCGACTGGCTGGACGGGCAAAGCCGTTGCTAGCGCAGTCCTGGCATCGAGCGACTTTCACCTCGTGGGTGCCATTGCCCGTCGCCAGGCTGGCATTGATATAGGAGAAGCACTGGGTCAAGAGAAAGTGGGCCTACCCATCGTCTCATCACTGGAAGAAGCACTGGCAACCCCCATCGACGTGCTTATTGACTACACGGGACATGATTCAGTCAAAGAGCGTATTCTGGCGGCCCTGGACAAAGGCATTCGCGTAGTTGTTGGCACATCAGGTCTGGCGAACCTTGATTACGAGGAGATCGAGCGCAGCGCGCTGGAACATAAATTAGGCGTCATTGCGGCAGGCAACTTCTCTATTACCGCTGCCCTGGCGAAGCACTTTGCCTTGATTGCGGCTCAATATCTGCCATCCTGGGAGATCATTGATTATGCCAGCGCCTCCAAAGTTGACGCGCCCAGCGGGACGACGCGCGAACTTGCCGAGACCCTGGCGACTGTTGCAAAGAACAAACTGGCGGTCCCCCTTGAACAGACACACGGTCCCAAAGAAGCCAGAGGGGCAACGATCGACGGCACGCAGGTGCATTCGATCCGTCTGCCCAGCTACATGATCGCCTTCGAAACCATCTTCGGGCTGCCCAATGAACGTCTGAGCATTCGTCACGATGCCGGAGCTGGTGCTGAACCCTATGTAGCCGGAACACTGTTGGCAACACAGAAAGTGATGGAAGTAAACGGGTTGGTGCGCGGACTGGATCAGCTTCTTTTCCATGCATAACGTATTCTCATGCTATCATTTAGGCGAATAATGATGCACCAAACACACGAAAAACAGTAGGGCACCAGGTTATGCAGTTTCAATAAATATTCTGGATACC
>JACDAE010000753.1 GCA_013695595.1 Ktedonobacteraceae bacterium
GTTTTCTCTTCTTTGAGCAGTTCTTGGACTACCTGAGCTTTGAAGCTCGCTGTATAGTGTTTTTTCATACGTTCAGTGTATCTTACCCAGCCTCTTTTTTTGGTCTCTTGTTATGGGTCCATTATAAAGGCAAGAGGAAAGAGAGGAAAGATCCATTTCTGGTTCTTTTGCACCTCCTTTTCTCTTGCCTATATCTGGCGAAGTAAATAGTATGAACAATTATTTGGTGAGCTACAAAGGACAATCTACCAGGGAATGATTTACAAAGAACAATCTACAGAAACAGGTTACAAGGATAACGTACGGAAACAACAATCAGAGGTCTGATTCTAGGAGCAACTCGCTAGCGTAGAAGACCAACCTACTGATCCAAAGAGGGATCAACTCCGCCGATTCCAGGAGCAACTCGCTGGCATAGAGGCGATCCTACCAATCTTGCGATTGTTTATTTCTATCACTATGGATATACCATAAAGAGGTTTGAAACGGAAGAGGATACCATCATAAAGAACAAGGCATATGCCAGAGAGAACTCCTCACAGAATGGCAAGAAAGAGAGAGTGTATCTCTGATAGAGTCCCCCCCAATTTAAGCTCAAAATGACCAATTTTGTGAGATGCAATAATCGCATCCGGAAAATGCCCTTTCAATGCGAAACAAGAGTCTCAAAAATTGGCCTTCAGCTTCATACAGAGAGGTATTAAAAATTGGCGGGAAAGATCGCGATGAACGAAGCCAATGTCAAACGCAATCTATCCACGTTCACTGTGGTGAAGGTTTGTTCACTGGAATCCAGGTTTGTTCACACCTTCCCCAAACCTTCACTGCGATCCTCCTTTTTGATGAGCCGATCCAGTATGCTTTTCCTATGCAGTACAAGATCAGAACATGTATCGCTGATCAGATCGCCCAAACAGAGTAAAGGACTGACCTTGTTATGAACTTGTTCTTCTTGCACAAAAGGAGTCTTGAGATGAAATGGTATCCGTATGGACATGATTTTGGTAATGCAGAAATTGGGGGCGTTACGACACTTGCGAATGGGCAGATGCTCTCGCGCAGTATCCCTACCGCCTTTACGAAAGCTGATACAACGGCGTTGCGTGGCCTTGGAGTAGATACAACTAACTCCCTTATCTTGCGCATGAACGATGAAGAAATCTCCTATGCCATCGGAGAATTGGCACTGGAGCAGTATGCCGAACCGTGGACCGGGCACGGTTTTATTCAACGCTATGCCAGCACCTATAGCCTACGTGGCTTGCTGGCTGTTGCAGCCTCGCTCATTCCCGATCTCGAATGTGGTCTCTACGTCATCACTGGTCTTCCTGCGGAAACCTATATTAAAAATATGAATATGCGCCAGACGATTAAAAAAGCCCTGGATGGTTCCTACACGTTTACCCTGGATGGAGGCTATAGTTGGCGCACCATTCACGTAGAGGTTGCCCTTGTCGTGATGGAAGGGGCTGGAGCACTCATCGCCTATGGAGACAAAACCACGAGCAAAACCGCCGAGAGTGCCGTCATTGACATTGGAGGTCGGACGACGGATCTCTATGTTGCCCGTGGCCAGGTGCCCCAAACGGAGTACTGTAAAGGGAAGCCATTAGGTGTTGAGTCGGCGACGCAGATTCTGATGGATACCTTTGAAGGAAGGTTTAAACGTCCATTATCGCGTTTAGAGGCACGAACTATCATGCATGCATACGCCTCACATGGGCACCTGACCTATCCAGATTTTACTGCGTATGGCAAATCCATAGAACCGGGACACGTGGAGCGTATGGTCAAAGAAGCCATTACCCAGGTGGGAACCGACATTGTGTCATTTGTCGCCTCTACCTGGCGGCAAAGTGATCAGGGAGCCGTCGCCGCCAGCTTCAAACCTGTGCTCAACATTGGAGGGGGTGTGTACTACTTCTATTCACTGCTCAAAGAACACATTCCGCATCTTGCCCAAACCGCAGATCCTCTTCATGCCAATGCGTATGGCTATTGTACCTTAGCGGCTCGCCTCCTCACACGCAAATACCAGAGCTACATGACAGAGGAGAAAAACGATGCCAAAGGATCGTGAGAAATACCGCTATATTGATGTGGGTCTCGAACGTGGTTCCTGGACACTGGCAATGTTTGAAGAGGATGCCAAAAGGCATCAAATGAGCGAGCAGCCAGGAAAGCTTATTACGGTACGACTGACAGAGTACTACGAGCGAAAGAAGGAGTGGGAGATGCCAACTTCCAGGGAAATGCTTTCGGGTGATGATGGCCGTCTGCCAATACCATCTTCCTCTCAACAGGACAGGACTGATGAGCATGCACAGGAACTAGAGAACAATGTTCTCGAAATCTCGCATTATACAACCGAGAATGCCGATGAAGCGGCGAACTATTGGGCAAGTGTCTGAAGACAGGTGGTATTTAGTGAATGAAAGGAGGTGAAGTAATGGCCACAAATACCCGTCTTAAAGCCCTTCCCAAGCCTCACGAACAGATATTTATCGACACTGTTCGCAGAATACGTGAGAAGCAGTTGACGAAACGAGAGGAAATTCCGGACCTCCCAAAGGACATGGGAGAAAAAGCGAGTGCTCTGCTCCTGGCGATGACCGATTTTGAGGAAATCGGCTTCTGGCAGGCATATGATGCTCTTGCCGAAGATACTCCTCAATTGCGTGGGTGGAAGGACATCATCACCACGGCAGCACCTCCTGGGGAGAAACCCAATGAGGTGTCCGATGAGCGCTTCCTCATCAGCCAATCGGGCAGGCGTCTTCTGAAGTTATCAACCATCGAAGATATTTACGCTCTTCCTGACGCATTGCCATTAATTGCAGGGGTACTGGAGGCTGGATCGGTGAGCATGCTCTACGGTGTATCAGGCACGGGAAAAACGTTCATCGGACTCGACGTTGCTCTCTCAATTAGCCATGGTATTCCCTGGCAAGGAAGAAAGGTTCAACTGGGGACTGCCTGGTATATCAATACAGAGGGGAAAAGGGGATTAAAAAAACGCTTACAAGCATGGTACAAAGAGCACGAAACACTGACACCCACATTGGACCACTTCAAAATTATTCCCTGGTCCCTCGACATGCGAGTATACACGCAAGAATTGATCGAGACTATCGTCGATCAGGAGGAGTCTCCAGCGCTCATCGTCGTCGATAACTTTTCGATGTGTACTCCAGGCATTGATCAGAACAAACAGGAGCAGGTTGCGCCCGTGCTGCAACTGATAAATACGCTGGCTGCTGACTATAATTGTCATCTTCTCATTATTCATCACACCAACAAAGCTGGAGATGTGAACGGCACCATGGCTTTTCGAAATCATGTGGATACCATGATCGAGGTGGTGAAAGAAGATGCCGCTGACCGGGAGAGTCCGATCCTCTTCCGCTGCATGAAGGCCCGTGATGCGGAACCCTTCAGTGATATTCGCACTGAATTGAAACCCGTTCTGCTCGCCATTCATCCAGAAACGCGAGAGCTGATAACGTCCTGCGTCGTGATATCCCCTCTCAATCCAACACCATCATTGCAAGACGGTCTCAGTGATATCGAAAAGAACATCTTCGACCTTTTAGGTGATGGAACCAGAACCTATACCGACTGGAAAAAAGAGTGTTTAAAAGAGTTTGGCATTGCCAAAGCCACTTTTGATAGAAAACGGGACCTGTTGCTCAATAAGGGACTCATTGAAAGGGTCCAGATGCCGGGAAAAGTGTATGAAGGGTATCAAAAACGGTCGCAACAACCACGAAATGCCTGGAATGAGTGATTTGGTCTCATTGGTCTCAATCTGGTCTCATGAGACTCGTGAGACCAGGGATAATTTGGTCTCATTAGTCTCACACCCCTTTAGGGGTGAGACCAATGAGACTAAATCCGAAACCGAGAGACGAAACTGGGAGGAGAGAACTATGAGCGATGTAATTTCCCTGGCCGAAGAAGATACTCAGTTGCATAAAGTTGCCGTGAATGAGTATGCAGGAGTGTGCCCTGGCTGTGGTGGCACGGATCGATTTCGTGTGCGCTACAGTCGAGAAACGGGAACCTGGAGTTTCCTATGTCGATCATGCTGGGATGCGGGGCAATACCTGCCTGACAAGGGCCGGAAACGTGGTTGGGGAGATGCGATTGACTATCTGCGACACTATCGAGGTCTGACCTTTCAAGAGGCCAAATCACAGATTATCGGGCAAGAGACACCTGTGAGACATCATGAGCGATATCAGCCTCGCTATCTCACCCAGGAATGGCAAGCGGCAACCCACAAGGCCATGCAGGCCCATACCGCTCGTCTCTGGTCTGCTGATACGCTCGCATTGGAGTACGCCCGACAACGAGGATTCTATGACCACACCATCAAGCAATTTCAGTTGGGATACTCTCTGCATCACGGCCTGCCCTATCTGGTCATTCCCAGTATCAATGGGGGCCAATATGTGACTGTTTATCGGCGGGATTGCCGTGCAGATGTACCGAAGGGACAGCGCTGGAAGGATGCGCCAGGCGGGACCAAAGACGAACTCTATCTGGCCGATTGCCTCTGGCTCAGAAAAGAGTTGCCCGTTGTGCTCTGCGAGGATGCCTTCAGTGCTCTGTCTATCTATCAGGAGTGTGGTGATCTGGTGAACGTGGTAGCAACTGGTGGAGCAGAGTGTGGTTTGTCAACGCGCTGGATTGCTCGGCTGGCATGCATGCCGATCGTGCTCATTGCGCTGGATGCGGATGCTGCTGGCGACAAATATGCAGCGGAGTGGGGAAGGCGTTTGAAAAATGCGCATCGATTGCGCCCTCTACTCAAAGATGCCAACGACATGCTGATGGCTTCATGGGATCTGCGCGAGTGGATCTTGAATGGATTGGAGGGAGCAGATGATGATCTGGTGCAAAAAGGGCAGGAGTCTTTGGATGTGTTGCACTGTTCAGTGTGTGGTGTGGATGCAGAAAGGTTATCTGTGGAGGAATTTTGTAGTTTTGATGAGCTGGGACAAGTATTCTGTCCCGGTTGTTGGCAGAAGCGATTGGACTCAAAGAACTACCCATGTCTTCAACAGGATTTTGGATGAATCGTGCCTCTTACAGTCATGGTGGCACCTGCGGGGATAATCGTGACCATCGCAGTAGGGGCTAAACAGGGGAAGTAGCGTCCATAGTGCAATGGCTGCAAGAGTACGCCAAGTTGTTCTACGGCGATGAGGAGCCACATGTTTGAACTCTATGATGAAGGTTTTACTCTGCTTTACAGCTTTATGGCGATAGAGGTAAAGGGACGGAACCTGAAAGAGATTCGCTACGCTATACAGATGGGGTGTTGCGAATTCATCTAGGAGTACTGCGACAATGAATTTCTCTCTCTCCCGCAGACGGAGCCGATGATTACCTCCATCAATTTCATTATCAGTGACAAGATGGGTAATATCTTGTCCACCTATGGGGATGGCAAATAAGCCAACTCTTAGTCGAACGAATGAAACAGGGACGGGCCGATTATCCCTATAGCCTAGCAGTCAATCAGCAAGGTTAAGCCCTTCAATATCCTTATAGGTGATCTCTTTGCCTTCCCCTAATCCTTTAGAGAGGGCATTGGCAATTTTTCCGGCAGTTGCCTTATAGACGCGCTTGCCTTTTTCTGCATCAATCACGGTTCCAACGTTAATGCTTGCTTCGCGGGCAAGGCGTGCTTTCGACCAACCGAGGTTAGCTCGGTAATCTTCAAGGTTCATAGAGAAAATACTCCAATAAAATTTCTGACCTTAGTATGCCATTTGCACTCGTGCAATGTCAATACTACTATTCGGCAGTAAATGGTTGTAGTGGCATGTTGATGATTATATTGTAAAGTACATGGTAGTATGGTATAGTTTGTATAGAATATGCTGTCTATATTCACCATTACATCGACCCATGAGAAAGGAAGCAAAGGAATGTCACAGCCCAGAGCATTCAAACTTCGCCAAGCGGAGAACCGCCCAAATAACGCTATTGGGGTATTGCCCGCTATCGACAATAAACGAGCCACAGCCGTACTCGTGAGACAATCAAAGGATGGTGCAGACACGGCGCAGGCAGAAAGCCGAGAAACACAATTAGGGCTGCAAGATTATGGCAGGCTGCTCTATGGCGATGACGCGCCGGATGTGCGTTTGTATGATGAAGGGTCGGGAGTGTCCGGGCAAAAACGCATTGACCAGAGAAAAGAGCTTGACCGCCTCTACCAGGACATCAATAAGGGGATTATAGGCACTATCGTCCTTGCCAGGGAAGACAGGCTGTTTAGAAACAAGCACATGGATCAGGTCGGCGCTTTCACCCGCCTGGCAGAAGAAAAGAACATTAGGTTGATTGTTCCTCCTATTTCCTCTGTGGCGCACTACGACGAAACCAGGGTATATGACTTTACTGTGTATCAAGACCTCCGTGCCTTTCAGGGAAAGATGGAAGAAGCCTATGCGTATATTGAGGGGCCGATAAAACATGCGCACCAATGCAAGCAGAACAAGGCGGACAAAGGTGGGTATGACGGGCGCGGGCTGCCTCCGGGTCTCGCGGTGAAGGGCAAAAAACAAAACCAGTCCATTCTCATCTATGAACCCTGGGCTAAAGAAATACGCACACTTGCGCTTAGGGCGCAGGCGCTCAATTGGAATATAGGAAAGCTAAATAAGGAAATTGCGAGGATGGTGTTTCTTTTTCCGGAAATACCGGATGAGGACAGAGAACGCTACGTCCTTAAAACCAATCTGCGGCATATACCGGGCGTGGGATATAAACCGCGTAGTCCAAGAGTCGTTAAGCAATGGCTGACGAACGAGATGTATATCGGC
>JACDAE010000516.1 GCA_013695595.1 Ktedonobacteraceae bacterium
CACACGGGCGCACGCAAGGTGACGCCCCTACCCATGTTTCCAATGTTTCCCCACCATGGATGGAGTTATATCGTTCAAGCATCATTCATAGCGCAACACCTCTAACGGGCGCACGCGGACAGCTCCCCAGGCCACAAACGCAGCAACCAGCATCGCCAGAAGGACCGAGCCACCGATCAGGGCCAGCGCGATGAAACTACTTACACCGAAGTCCAGATGAAAAAGGTACGTACCGAGCAGACCGGTCGCAACAACGACCAGGACCATAGCAAGCAGCGCACCAATTCCACCCACCAGACCATTTTCGATCAGCACTTCGCTCAGGATCGAGCCACGCGTATATCCCACCGATTTCAAAATGCCCAGTTCACGCCGCCGCTCCAACATCGCCAGCGCAACCGCATTGGCAATAATGATCAGGCCCGCCAGCAACGATAACGAAGCAATCGTCGTCAAGGTTAGCAGCACATCATTGAGGATCTGGTTAATAAAGCTCGCAAGGTTCGTCAGACTGAAGACAAAGGCATTAGGAGCCGCACTTCCGATCACATTAATGGCACTATTGAGCTTATTGGGATCGATCTTCATGTAGAAAATGGATTGATCGACACCGCCTGGCGTTAGCGCATGCACGGTTGCAGTTGTGCCCAGCAGCGGATACAGGCTGGCACCGAAGCTTGAAGAGCGATAGATACCCACCACGGTAATCGTACGCGTGCTCACACGATCAAGTCCAGTCAGCGTTATTTTGTCGCCGAGCTTGAGGTGCAAAGGATCCAGATTTGCCAGTTGGTATGAGATCAAGGCGTGATCCGTACCGGCATCCTGCGGACCAAGATTGCGACCAGCCGTAACCTTGAGAAACTGCGTACTGGGCAACTGATTATTCGCTACATCATAGCCCTCAATACCACTCAGGTAGTACAGTGTGCCGGTCCGTCCCAAAGATGTCGTCGAAGGATCGGCCTTACTTCCCGTCGGCAAAAGCGTCTGGATAGGCTGGTTATTGATGGAAACGGGCGCTGTAGTAGCAAGCGTCCTGCGCTGATATGAGGCCAGGCCCGGCAGAGAAACCAGGCTGTTTTGCAGCTTCGTTGTATCAGTACTGGACGTAATCGAGACAACGTTATAGTTCAGTGAGTGCGAGATGAGATTGTTCACCTGATCACGCAGATCCTGCCCCAACACAAGGATCAGGCCAATCGTGAAGATGCCCACGAACAGAGCCAGCATGGTTGTCGTTGTACGCGCACGCTGACGATCCAGGTTACGAAAAGCCATCTTGGTGACGGCCTTCCATGTACGCGGAACCAGCATAATGGACAGGAACAGGACAGAGATTATCAGCAACAGAATGCCCAGGGTTGGCTGGCGCAGGTAGAGCACGACCGACAGTATGATGCCGATCAACGCAACAGCCAGGAAGGGAGCATTAAAGCCTTCCGGCACCGGGATTTTGCTGATCACAAAGATGAGCAGGCCAAAGATCAGACTCAACAGACCCAGGAAAGCGAACGTGCCATACACGGAGATGACGCCCAGCAAGATGTCATTATTGAGAATAAAGATCGCCAGGATACAGAACAAAACCGAGAGCAGTAGCAGCAGGCCAATCGTCAGCGCCACACTGCCGATGCCACGTCCCTCCGGTTGATCGCGGATCACATTCAAGGGTCGAATATTTGCGGCCTGTACGATTGGCAAAAGGCCAAAGATCAGAGCCGTCACCAGACCAATGCCGACACCACCACCGATAGTTAGCGGATCAAGGATAAAGGGGATCGAAAGATCGAACGTCTGTTGCACGAGTGTGCGCACCACATAACTGACGCCAGTTGCAGCGGCAGCCCCAATGATCCCACCGACGAGTCCTAGCAAACCAGCTTCAAGGCCGAACAGCAGGTAGAGATCGAAGCGGCGATAGCCTGTCGTCTTGAGCATGGCGATCTCAGTCTTGCGCCTTGAGAGCAGCACCTGCATCGTATTAATGATGCCCACGCCACCAATCAAGAGAGCAAGCAAGCCAGAGACCTCCAGAAACTTACGGATATTGTCGATGGTATCCTTCTGCTGCTGCAAGGCATCCTGAGCGGTCTGGGTCGAAGCAATCGGGAAGGCCGCCTGAATCTGTTTCACCGCCTGATCGATGTGAGCCTGATCGGGCGCATTCACGTTGATAGTGTCATACAACAGTTGCTGTCCGGGGGCTGCAGCCTGATAGTCGTGCAGTGAGAGCAGAACGATACTACCAGATTGAGCAAAAACGCCCGATGTGGAGACGATGCCCGCCAGTTTCACATGCACCGTGTAGCCTTTGCGCGAGCTTGACGAGAGGTGAATATCAAACGTCGCGCCGAGATTTTTCTTGTATTGATCCTCAAATGGCTGAGTCACCACAACCTGATCGTTTTTGAGTAGATCAGAGACGGAACCACTTTTGGGCGAGGTAAAAGTTGGAGGCGTCACAATAGGATAGTGCGCAGGGTCAACCACGCGAACGGTAAAAGATTGGCGCAGGGCAGTATTCGCACCCGTTGATCCCTGCACATTGATCACAGCGGTATAGTTACTAATCGTACCGTTCTTTTTGAGTTTATCGAAGGTCGGGAGATCACTCGGTTTGAAGGGCTGGTTACGCGAAGTAACGGCAACATCGCCACCGTTGGCATCGCGCACATTGCCATTAAAAGCATTGTTGATCATCAAGCCAACTAATTGCAGCGAAACGATTGCCATAACGCCGACCGCGACACAAAAGATGGCCAGCAGTGTGCGTTGTCCGCCACGAACCAGGGAGCGGGTCGTATAGTTAAAGTAGATGGAAGCCTTCACTGAGTTATTCTCCCGCCAATTTCATCGATGGCAGCGATCAGGCCGTCAACGATACGGATAGCGCGATCCGCATGCGAAGCAACCACAGGATCATGGGTAGCGATAATAAACGTCTTGCCTGTTTGTGAGCGTAGATCGGCGATCAGTTGCAGCACATTCTCGCCGTTTTTCGCGTCGAGGTTGCCGGTTGGTTCGTCGGCGATCACAATCGCAGGATCAGTCGACAGAGCACGAGCGATCGCGACCCGTTGTTGTTCACCACCGGAGAGCTGGCTGGGACGATGGGTCAGACGATGCGAGAGGCCAACCAGGCCAAGCAACTCTTTCGCACGCGTCGAAGGAGAGCCAGGATGTTTGCCCACATAGAGCGGAACTTCAACATTTTCCTGCGCGGTGAGGGTAGGGATCAGGTTGTATGCCTGGAAGACCATACCGATCTTGCTATTGCGTACGGTTGCCAGCTTGCCTTCGGTCATCGTCGTGATATCGACGCCATCGATGAGCACCTGGCCACTACTGGGATTATCGAGGCCCGCGATGATGCCGAGCAGCGTACTTTTGCCGGAGCCAGATGGGCCAACGATCGAAACGAAATCGCCGTTGAAGATCTGGAAGCTAATACCTTTAAGAATATCGATGCGTTCACGGCCAAGCGGCAGACTTTTCGTGATATTGCGAACATCCATCACAATTTTATGTTCGTGTATGGAAGGGGATGCTGAGGCATTCTGTATGGTCGTTGTATCGTCCATGGACGGATCTGGCTCCTTTATTGTGTGCGCGAGATTGAAAGCGATATATCGATTTATTTATATGACGTTCTATTATATTGTATCAGGTAGAGGGAGGGTGCATGCTCTTTTAAAACATGGGGCCACGGGATTATGTGGGACCACGATATTATATGGGACACACGGAATTATGTGGTGAACACGGAATAATAAATGGCTTCCCTACCCATAATGCTCACAGAATCATGTGGGACACACGGAATAATTTCATGCACACGGAATAATTTCATGCACACGGAATAATAAATGGCTTCCCTACAGATACATTTTTTGATCAATAATCAGAATAATAAATGGCTTCTATCATATTACATTATTTGTGCCTTCTACACGTTATAGTGAGACAATCTTCGGGAGGAACCCTGTAAAAGGGAGGAGAAAGTCTATTTACAGATGGGTCATTTATTATCCCTATATCCGAGCAAAACGTGTATCTGTAGGGAAGCCATTTATTATTCCGTGTGTAGGCTTATTCCGTGCGCTTCCCTACCACATCTCCACTTGCTCACACCCCTCTTGCTCCGTTCTTCTATAAATTGACCTACCACCCTCTCTCATATCTTTACCAGAGAACTCCATTCTTAATCAGACCTCAATACCATTGCAATCCCTATTCTATTTATGTTAATTGTATGCTTCATTATAGAAAATATCCAAATATATAAATTTTCTTATGTGTCAGCACGACTAAATATGTTTATGCAGGAAGCATCATCCATCCAAATAAGGAGATGTAGCCCTTATGCGCTCTTCCCCACGCACAATTACCGGTACCGTCACGGCATTTCTTGTTCTTCTTATCAACCTTGTTGGCGGGACGGGAGATGTTTTTGCCTCCTCTTCCACATCTTCACACGTACAAGCTATGAATGTGGCGCCAGCAAATACGGCGGTGACAACCTATAAAGAGGACACCGAACGGACAGGAAACCATTCTACAGAGACAATTCTCAAGGTAAACACCGTCAATCAGAGCACATTTGGCAAGCGTGTCACCTATACTACGGACGGGCAGATATACGCTCAACCGCTCTTCCTACCAGGCATTACGATCAAGGGCGCAAAGCATAATGTGGTGTATGTGGCGACCGAGCACGATAGCATCTATGCATTTGACGCAGATGCGACCAGAGCGGGTGCTCCACTATGGCATACAAGTTTTATTAATGCGCCCAGGGTGGTCTCGCCTTCCAATACTGATGTTGCCTGCAACGATATGATTCCAGAAAATGGGCTTTCGGGAACACCAGTGATTGATCGCAACACGGGAACGCTCTACGCAGTTGTGCTGACAAAAGAAAACAGCACCTATGTCTATCGTCTGCATGCCCTCGATATTGCAACGGGACGCGAGAAGGCGGGTAGCCCCGTCATCATCCAGGCATCGGTGACTGGCAAGGGTGTGGGAAGTGTCAATGGACGCGTCGCATTCCTGCCCCAGAAAGAGCGCCAACGGGCCAGCCCTCTGCTTGCCAATGGCAGAATTTATATCGCCTGGGGCTCATTCTGTGATAATAATCCGTATCATGGCTGGATTATGAGCTATTCCTATAATGGATCGCATCTACAGCAAGTCAATGTCTATAATGATACGGCGAATTCGACGCGCGGCGGCATCTGGGGAGCCGGTGGAGCGATCTCTTCCGATAGCAGTGGCAACATCTACTATGTCAGTGGCAATGGTGGTTTTGATGCCAACACGGGTGGATCAGATTATGGCGATAGTTTTGTAAAACTCAACGCAAATTTGCAGGTGCAGGACTACTTCGCCCCCTTCAACCAGCACTGCCTGGATGCGGAAGATGCCGATCTTGGCTCCGGTGGACCATTACTATTACCGGACCAGAAGCGCATCATCAGTGCAGGCAAGGAAGGGCGCATCTACGTCATCAATACCGCGAACATGGGTCACTATAATACTATTGCCAATGCGTGCACTAATCAGAGTCGCACGAACATTGATCGCATAGTACAGGAGCTACCCCCTTCAACGATCGGCGGATTATTCAGCAACGCAACCTATTGGAAGAGCGCCGATGGTCGGCAGTTTGTCTACTTCGCGGGTGCCCACGACCATACAACAGCATTTACCTTAACTAATGGCACCCTTAGCACCAGACCCTCATCGAGCACAAGCGAAAAGTTCGGTTTCACGGGCGGCAATCCCACCATCTCCAGCAATAACGGAGCAGCAGGTACGGGCATTCTCTGGACGGTTGATCAAACACCGGCATTGAGAGCCTATGATGCAACGGATCTGAGCAAAGAACTATACAATAGCGCACAAAACTCTGTACGCGATGGGATTGATAGTTATGTGAAATTTGCTGCACCGACTGTGGCAAATGGTGAGGTATTCGTTGGAACCAAAAGTAGCATCAACATCTTTGGTATGGTTCCCAAAACGACGCCCTCACCAAACGGATACAACAACGCGGGAGTCAGCAACGATACTGCGCCAAAGGCTGCCAACTATGACAGTAGTGGCGGCAGCTATTCAGCTCAGGCGCTACAAACAGCAGGGATTACAGCGGGCGGTTTTATAACTTCTAACAACTTTACATTCGCCTGGCCCAATGCCACGCCCGGCACCAATAACAACTACCTTGCTCATGGTCAACAGATCGCGATCACCCCTGTCACACAGGCGGATCACCTCGCACTGTTGGGATCAGCGACGAATGGTATCAGCAGCGGAACGGCAATCATCACCTATACAGATGGCTCAACACAAACATTTACGCTTGGCTTTACCGATTGGGCCAACGCAAATGCATCTTTTGGAAACACCATTGTCGCCACGATGCCCTATCGCAATACGCTCAACGGAAAACAAACCATTCCCGTCTCCCTGTTCATCAACAGTGTAGCTCTACAGGCAGGCAAAACGCTCAAAAACGTGACGTTGCCTACAACTGTAACGGGAGGACAGATGCATGTCTTCGCAATCACTACC
>JACDAE010000528.1 GCA_013695595.1 Ktedonobacteraceae bacterium
CGCTACGCTGGCGAGATTGGCTCCGGTTGACTGAAGGTTGACAGAGTACTACGTCAGGGTTGATAAATCACGGACGCGGCCTCCCAATATACGCTATAATAACCAGTGGAGCATTCCGATAGAGATGCTTGCTTGCTCATGTCTCTGCTTAGCATAAAAAGGAAACGGCATTTTATGGCACATACAACTCTTGAACAACGGCTACCTTTGGCTAATGACTTGTATAATATCGATCATCTCCTTTCAGAGGAAGAGCGCATGGTGCGTGATACTGTGCGTAAGTTTGTGCAAGATCGTGTGCTGCCCATTATTGCGGGACATTTCGAGGAAGGTACTTTTCCGGAGGGCCTGATCCCTGAAATGGCTGAACTCGGATTATTGGGTATGCATCTTGAGGGATATGGGTGTGCAGGCTTGAATGCTGTTTGCTATGGATTGGCCTGTCAGGAGCTTGAGGCTGGTGACAGTGGCCTGCGTTCGTTTGCTTCCGTGCAGGGATCGCTCGTCATGTTCCCTATCCTGGCTTATGGGTCTGAAGAGCAGAAGCAACACTGGTTGCCACGTATGGCGCAAGGAAGAGCGATTGGTTGTTTTGGTCTGACCGAACCTGATTCTGGTAGTGATCCTGCCAGTATGCTGACCACCGCGCGGCGTGATGGTAGTTCGTATATCCTCAATGGAACGAAAATGTGGATTACGAATGGTGGTGTGGCAGATGTCGCGCTCGTCTGGGCACGTGCTGAAGATGGCGTGCGTGGTTTTCTGGTTGAACGCGGTACGCCCGGTTTTACGACAAGTAATATTCACCATAAACTCTCGTTGCGAGCCTCGATAACCTCAGAATTGCACTTTGAAGATTGTCGCATTCCATCTACGAATATGCTTCCAGAGGTGCGCGGTATGCGTGGCCCTCTCTCTTGCCTGAATGAAGCTCGTTATGGTATTGCCTGGGGCGCAACGGGTGCTGCTCGTGCATGCTATGAAGCAGCACTGGATTATGCAAAATCACGTGTACAGTTCAAGCGTCCCATTGCTAGCTTCCAACTGGTGCAGCAGAAGCTGGTCAATATGGCAACAGAACTGGTAAAAGCGCAGTTACTGGCTCTGCAATTGGGAAAACTAAAGGATGAAGGACTCCTCCATCCTGTCCAGGTTTCAGTTGCCAAGCGCAATAATGTGCGAGAAGCATTGGCGACGGCTCGCGAAGCGCGCACTATTCTTGGCGCTAACGGTATCACCCTGGAATATCCTATTAGCCGACACATGAACAATCTGGAATCCGTCTTTACCTATGAAGGGACGGACGATATTCACACGCTCATCATTGGCCAGGCCATTACCGGACAGAATGCTTTTTCTTGAATAGTACTACTTCACCATCGCCAGAGATCACTTGCAAGCGGGAGCCGATGAACCCGGACCAAGATTTCCACCATAGTCGGTAATCTTCCATGTGTTGGGATCATATTGATCCTGTTGGACTGTAAGACGCATAACATAGGTATGCGCCAGTTTTTCGCGCGTGATGGTATAGCTATAGCTCTGGTTATTGTTCTGGGTGGTTGCGCTCCCCTGTATTTCTGTGTAATTTTTTACAACTCCATAACAGCGATCCAGGCTCTGTGCTTGCTGTGTAAACTGATCTTTTTGCATTGAAAGCGTGATCGCAGGCCCTAGAGATTGGTATGCCTGATCGTAGTTGTGGCTGGAGAGGGCCGTAAGGAAACTTCCAGCCGTGGTTGCAGCGCCAGCACTGGCACTAATACCATTGAAAAGATTATAAAGCGCATAGCTACCGATGCAGACGAATACCGCAACTATCGCCAGGACGCCTGCTACAATAAGCAGACCTCGACGCGATTTGCCGGGTTCTGCTGCTTTGCGTTGTGGTCGTGCCACCCTTGGTATTGTAGATGGTCTATTCACACGAGCCATCCCTGGAGGGCGCTGAGGAATTGCAGGCTGCTTCCCAGTCCCGTTAGAGGAGGCAATTCGCCGAGCCGAGGGCCGATCTCCGGGCTCGTAGCCCCCGCCTGGTCGTCCTTGCATACTACATACTCCTTGTATCTGTGAGCGTTTCTTTTTGGTGCCGACTAATTATAACATGTTGTGTGCAATGATTACATTTTTAGCAGTATAGTACCTGCACACCGTCACGCTATTTTAGTGGACCAGATCACTGGTGGATGTTCGTGTCGTCTTTGGCTTACTTTCATGAAGTTTGGCTTCGATAAATTGCAGAATACGCCTCTGAAACCGTGGGGTATCGAACTCAAGGGCGTGATTGCGAATACTCTCAGGCTGGAACATGCGCTCATCGAAGGTGGAGAGGACAGCAGCTAGACTTTCTATAGTCTGCTCACGAAAAAACCTGCCCGTGACGCCATCGATGACTGATGCTAATGCTCCCCCGGCTCCATAGGCGATTACGGGTCTACCCGATGCCTGTGCCTCTAAGGGGGTGATGCCAAAATCTTCTTCACCTGGAAAGAGGAGCGCTCGACAATGCGTATAGTAATGGAGAACCTCTGCATCGGAAAGACGCCCCAGGAAACGAATAGTTGATCCGGCCATCTTCTGCAAGGGTTCCAGGTCCCGTCCTCCTCCGATGATTATCAGGGGCAATTGCAACAGGTTACATGCCTGAATTGCCAGGTCAACACGTTTGTAAGGGACCAGGCGACTGACAATCAGAAAATAATCTTCAGGCACTGTAGTAGCGTCAAATGGGAAACGGTGAGCCTCGACTGGTGGCGGGATCACCACGGCGTCGCGTCGATAGTATTTTTTAATGCGTTCCGCTACTATTGGCGAGTTTGCAATGAAATGGTCGACGCGCATAGCGGTGGTCAGGTCCCAGATGCGTAATCCGGTAATAAAAAATGGCAAGATACTGCGTGCCATTCTGCCCAGGTGCTCACGTTCGACATACTCATCATAATTCCAGCACCAGCGCATAGGCGTATGGCAATAGCAAATATGCATAGTTTCGGGACGTGTGATAACCCCCTTGGCGAATGCGCTTGAACTACTCAAAACGAGGTCATAGCCGCGCAGGTCGAGTCGTTCCATTGCGAAGGGGTAAAGAGGCAGATAGGGCTGATGATGCTTCGTCACCAGGGGTAGCTTTTGCATGAATGAGGTGCGAATATCCATGCGCTGGAAGGCTGGATCAACGCGCTCAGGATCATAAATAGAAGTATAGATCGGAGCATCAGGAAAAATATCATGCAATGCCATCACCACACGTTCTGCACCGCCCATCTGGTTGAGATAGTCATGAACTAATGCGACTTTCATTGAATTAATAGGCTCCTCGACTGAAAAGTACTGCTGGAATAGTGCGTAAGAGTATTTTAAAGTACAGGCGCAAGGACCAGTTCTCAATATAATAGAGGTCCATAAGTACACCCTCATCAAAACTGATATCGCTGCGACCCCGTACCTGCCACAGGCCAGTCATACCTGGTTTTACAGTCAGGCGGCCCTTTTGCCAGTCTTCATAGCGATCGACTTCATGTGGCAAGGGAGGACGTGGGCCAACGAGGCTCATTTCGCCTTTAATAACATTGAATAATTGCGGAATTTCATCCAGGCTGCTCTGGCGCAGAAATTTCCCGATAGGCGTGATTCTTGGATCATCGCGCATCTTGAATATCGGTCCCTGAGCCTCATTCTTTGTCATTAATAGCGCCAGCCGCTCGTCAGCGTTCCTATACATCGAACGGAATTTGTATGTCAGAAAAGGCTTCTCCCTTTGACCAATGCGCCACTGCCTGTAAATGATCGGACCGGGGGAACTGACGCCTACGATCAAAGAAATCACTAACCAGAGCGGCGAACCAATGAATAGAAGGAGTGCCGCTCCACAGATGTCAACCATACGTGTGATAAAACGCTGCGTCGAGTTCAACGAAACTTGCTTGATACCAATCAGGGGAATGCCCTCAATGGTCTCCATGTCGATACGTGAGAGGCTCATCTCATAAAGGTCAGGAATGAGCTTGAAGGAAGCACCCAGACGCTCGCACATCTTCACACTTCTGATGGCGTGCTGATTGAGATGTGCAGGTAATGCGATGATGACCTCGTCGATAAACATCGAGCGAATCACCATGCCCAGATCATTCAGCGTGCCGATCATCTTAAAGCGCCCAAAATCGCCGGGTGGTTCATTGAGATCATTCAGGAAGCCTACAACTGAGTAACCCAGATTGGGATTGGCGACAATATGCTGCATCACCATTTTTGCCAATCGACCAGATCCAACCACCAGCAACCTCGTTTTACCAAGGCCCAATTGGTGGAGAATGCCCATTATTCCTGAGACAACCAGACGAGCAACGCAGAGAACGACAATAATTGCTGCCCATACAAATGGCACAAGGAGACGGGAATCAACTGATGCTTGAAAAACAAAGTAATAAGCAATCAGGAGCGTTAAACCGACCGTTGTAGCACTGGCGATCGTCTTGGCTTGATGAAACCAACTCCCGGTTAGACGAATCTTGTAAAGGCCACGCAAGATAAAAATAACAATGAGACCAATGATGATCCATTTTTCGAGTTGTGCAAAGTATTCGAAAGGATGAGGCTTAAAACCACTATTGATGATGTTCCCTGTCAGAGATTTTTCAATGTTTTTGAGGAAATCGCCGTTACCAATAATCTTATAACGAATTTGATATGCTAAATAGAAAGATAACTGTATGAGGAGTATATCGAGTATAAGCATAGTAATATACTCGACAATTTGCCAATGCCGACGATGCGAACGCCTCTGCTCTATCAGGCGTGTTATTGAGCCCGTTGTTCCCTGTTGTTGCATGGGCGCTGTCGGCTCCTGCTCAATTTGTGTAATGCGCGATAATTCACTGCTATTCACGACTCAAGCCACATTCTCTTTCCTATTTTGTTGACGATATATAATGAGAACGTCCCTGCAACACATTCCTTGCTGCTTGTTCATAGACGGCAATTGTTTGCTCTGCCATCCTTGCAGCCGAGAAACGTTGTGCAATAGAGGACGCTATACGTTGACTTTGCTGATGAAATGTTGTGTCATTGAGAGATGTATATAGTGCTTCACATATTGCCTGCACGTCATGAGGGTCAACGCACAACGCTACTCCTGCCCCTGCTTCTGGCAGGCTAGAGACGTTAGATGTGACCGTAGGAATGCCCATTGACAGCGCTTCCGCAACGGGTAGCCCGAAACCTTCATATAAAGATGGATACGCAAATGCTGAAGCCGCGGCGTACCAGAGTGCCTGCTCACTATCAGCGACGAAGCCAGGGAATATTACTTCGGCTTCCATGTCTAATTGACGCACTTTTGCGAAGATTGCATCGTACAACCAGCCTTTTCCACCAGCCAGGACAAGCTTTTCGCGCACTGCATATTTTTGACGTAGTAGCGCATACGCATCGATCAGGGTCGTAATATTCTTGCGCGGCTCCAATGTTCCCATATACAGAATATAACCTTCGTTCAGGTCCTTTTTCTTCCGGAACATCGATAGCTGTTCATCTTTAATAACGTTTGAGAAGTGCTCATTGATACAGGGATACACCGTTTGTATACGTTCAAGTGGTATTCCAACCAGCTCATGGGCGTCCTGCCGCGTGCTTTCTGAAACAGTAATCAACATCGTTGCACGGCGTAAGCTGCGTACCGTGAACGTCTGATGATACATACGCTTTGCCTGTGTAAGCACTTCAGGGAAGCGTAGAAATGCCAGGTCATGCAATGTCACGACGCCAGCACAATGAGATGGCAACCAGGCAGGCAATACATTAACAGGTGAATGGAGAACGTCGATATGCTTCTGACGTAGCAAATTTGGTAAGACAAACTGCTCCCATGCTACACGTGCTGCCGGGCGAGACTCAGGCCATGGGGCGGAAACATAGGTAACCTGAGCATGATGGGCATTAAGACGCTCAACGACCTCGTTCCCATTCACAAATACGGTGTATTCGTGTTCCCCAGGTCGCTTTGCCAGCTCTGTCAGCAAATAACGAATATAGCGGCTCACACCACCATTTCTGTAATTCTGACTGAAAGAGAGCAATTGTGCGTTAATCCCTACATGCATATCACTTGCAATCTCCTATGGCTGTATAACGTCTCTCGATTACACGAGGTAACAGATTGGTAACCCTTTACCCTTTTGTGCCCCTGTTCCAAAGGAGAGCATTATCTTGAAACAGTGGATACACCTCTCCTTGTGTGTAAAGTGTACTGAGTGCAGATTGGACAGTTGTTTGGTACAGGACATATTGTGGTAAAGCGTTAATTGTGACTTCCTGTGCAGTTGCTACTGCATTGAGTATGTCGGCCAGTGAACGCGGCGTTCCATCAGCAAGGGTCCGTCGTACATTCTCTAGTATATCCTCTAACCTTTGCATCGTATAGTTAATAGCCCGATTAGCATGTTCTGTCGCTGTATAAATCTCTCCATGTCCTGCTACTATATGCTTAAACGAGCCAGTCTGCATTTTCAGGGTTGTCAGCGTCGTAAGTCCTACTTGCACATCACTGTAAAACGGAATTCGATGCTTATCGAGAATATCCTCTGTAAGAAACGCATCCCCTACAAATAGTGTCTCGCCAAATGCAACCCCTACCTGTTCCAAGCTATGACCAGGTAGTGGGATAACCTGTACCGGTATCTGATCCACTACGCTTTCATTGCCCGCAAGAATAACATCTGCCAGACTTGGTTTAGCCATGAGAAATTTATGCTGTAATTCGCGTGGTGGTTGCGCTCCACTGAAGAGATAAAGTGGCTCCAAAATGGGACTCGCCATCACGGATGCCTCAACACGTGTTGCATGCACCTGCAATCCAGTCTGTCCGACCAGATAGTGTGCCCCTCCAAAATGGTCGGCATGTGCGTGTGTCACCAATAAAGCTGTTGGCGTCAATCCTAATTTTTTGACCTGCTTCAGAATATCGCGTCCAGTGTCCTTATCCATCCCACTATCAATAATGAGGCAGCGTCCCTCGTACGCGATAACGCCGATATTCGCTCCCCCCTGAATTACCCATGTCTGCTCATTCAACTGTATCAGTTGCATCTATCTCAGCCATCCCTTCTATAAATAATGCTATTTGTTTGATGCTTCTGGCCAGGGTTTCTCCGTTATCTTCGCCGTTGTGCTCGTTTCTTGCCATAAAAATAGTTGGCGTACCATCTTTCATGTGCGCCGAAAGGTTTGTATAACTTCCGACAGTGGTTGGGAGTATAAGAGGTTTGTGTGCATATGCCTTTTCTGTACTGGCGATAACCAACTGAATAAATGGATTGCTCTCTGGCGTACTCTGTGGGCGTGTTGAGGAGAGTATGCGTGCATGTACATCGGAGAATCCTTGCTGTTGTAAATGTCGTTGTAGTTTGCCGAAATTGTCTTGCGGGTCCTGATCTGGCAGAAGATAAAAATCAACCTGCGCTTTTGCTAGTCCTGATAACAATTTTTCTGAGCGCCCATCCATTGCTTATGGTATCAGTGTATCTCTCACAATATTTTTTAAAGTACTGGTATTTATAATCAGGTGAGCATAATGG
>JACDAE010000536.1 GCA_013695595.1 Ktedonobacteraceae bacterium
GTGCACGGAAACGACTGTGCCGATACCCCAGGTGAAGCTCGGCGTGTTGATAACGCCGCATCACTGGTATCGACGCTCGTTCCTCTGCATCGCGTGCATCCAGCACGTCAACCCATTCCAGGACTCGCCCCAGGTCGCTTTTATGCGCACCTGCATTGCTGATGACACCGCCGCCTAGTGTCCCCGGAATACCCGGTCCAAATTCTAGCCCGCCCCAACCAAGGGCAGCCAGTTCGTTCAGCAAACGAGGCCAACTTATTCCTGCACTCGCCGTTAACAGTGCAGTACCATCGCCACTGTCTTCAATCGAATAGCCACTAGAGGCTATACGCGCTACAATTCCTCGTACTCCAGCATCGGCATACAGTACATTTGTACCGTTGCCGGTCAACAACAAGGGCCAACGTTGCTCACTGCATAACATAACCAGGCCGCTGAGCTCCTCTTGCGATTCGAGCGAAACCCACATATCAGCTGGACCACCCACGCCAAAGGTACAATGGCGTGCAAGCAGTTCATTGCGACGCACGCGCTCCCCAAAGTGGATGCGTAATTCGCGATATGCAGTTTCAACATCGAATGTCATGATAGCTTTCCTCTAAACCGCTTGTTGCAGCAATGATTCAGTCACAGTATAAATATCCCCGGCACCCATTATCACCGCAAGGTCGCCACTATGCAGTGTCCCACTTAACAATTCCAGTGTATTCTGCCGATCCGCTCCATATAACACCTGTGCACCTTCAGAAGAGAAATGTGCACGCTTCGCAAGCGCATCAACGATATCACGCGCATGTATCAAGCCTGTATCCTGCTCGCGAGCAGGGAAGATATCTGAAATAATAACCACATCTGCAGCATCAAAAGCTGTAAGAAACTGCTGGAAAAAGGCCTTTGTACGACTATACATATGCGGCTGGTAGACCGCAACCAGTCGTCGTCCCGGATAACGCCGACGGGCAGCTTCCAATGTTGCAGCAATTGCTGTTGGATGATGTGCATAATCATCTACCAACACCACATCTATCATGCGTCCATCAACAGCCAATGGCCCCTGGTGACGTATCTCAAAGCGTCTCCTGGTTCCGTTAAAATCTTCTAGAGTGCGAGCAATAGACTCTGCCTCTACACCGATTATACGGGCAACACTCAGTGCCGCCAGAGCATTTTCTATATTATGCACACCCGGCAACTGCAAAGAAATGACGCGCTCCTCCGGGAAAGTTGCCTCCCCGTGGGTCCTTACACGAAAACTGGTCTCGTTATCTAGCGTTATATCATATGCCTCAAAGGTTGGCGCATCGTCCCAGAGCGTCTGAGAAGGTGCAGAAAAGTCCCGTACAGCATACGTGACAATCTCGCCATCCCAATCGCTAAGACGATGCCATAACTCGAGGCAACCAGGACTGCCAGCGTTCAAAACCAGGGTTGGTGCAACAGGCCAGTTTCCCTGCATATCCATTCCCCGAATAAAATGCTCAAAAGCGGCTAGAAACGCTTCATAATCGGCAAAGAATTCTGGATGCTCGAATTCTATTGACGTTACTATCGCTACCCGTGGATGATAATGCCAGAAATTATGATTAAATTCATCGGCCTCGTTTACGAAGTACTTCCCATCACCCAGGCGATAATTTGTCCCAAACCGGGGGACAACAGCTCCAATCTCGCAGGTTGGATCCAATCCAGCATCAACCAGGGCCAACGAGAGCATGGCAGTCGTCGTGCCTTTCCCATGCACTCCCGCAACTGAGAGTACACATTTCTGCAGCATCAAAGAACCAAGCACTTCTTGCCAGGTAGAAACTGGGATGCCTCGCCGCTGCGCCTCCAATAATTCTGGGTTTTGCGGATTAAGGGCGGTCACAGCCGGGCTGATCACCAGCTTGTCAACGCCAATCAGGTGCTCCGCGCTATGACCAACCTGTACAGCTATACCCGCCTTCTGTAAAGCACGGGTCGTAGCCGAAGACTGGCGATCACAGCCGGTCACAGTATCACCACCCATAAGCGCCATCTGCGCTACAGCGGAGATACCCTGGCCGCCAATACCCATAAAATGTAAGTGCAACTTTTTCAAACGCTTCCTACCTCAAGTTTTTTTACACCCTGCCTCTGAGCCATACTAACAATCGCCTCGACAATCTCCTGCGTAGCATCAGGCTTTGCCAGCTTCCGGGCCGCCTCTCCCATTGCATTCAATTTGACATAATCTAATATAGTATCTTTTACACGATTGGACAGTAATGCTGGTTTCAAATCATTATTACGAATTACTTCTGTCGCATGCCAGTGTTCAAACATAGCTGCATTCGCTTCTTGTGGTGACACGCCAAGAGCTGGTGGCAGTGGTACCAGTATGCTTGGTTTTCCCAATACAGCCAGTTCGCTCAACGTAGCAGCGCCAGCACGGCACACAACTATTTCAGCAGCCTGCAAGGCTAAAGGCATCTCCGCGTCCATATAGGGAACCAGGTGATAACGCTGCCTTATCTCAGTTGGCACCTCTGCCAGTGTGCTGTCAGAAAGAACCTTTGTCTCCTCAAACAGGTTTTTGCCACTGATCTGCAAAACCTGGCAATAAGAAAGCAATTCTGGCAAGGCGTGACAGACGGTTTGATTGATATAACGAGCACCCTGGCTGCCGCCTGTCACCAATAACAATGGCATATCTGGTTCCAGACCAAGTGCAACGCGTGCATTCTGTGGCGATGTTTGCCGCACATCTAATACAGCCTGTCGCACAGGATTGCCCAATTGCAATGTCTTGCGGGCCGGAAAATACTGCACTGAGTCTGCAAAAGCCACCGAAATGCGCGTCGCCAGTGGTGCAAGTAACTTATTTGATAGATTGGGCAACACATCCTGCTGATGCATCAGGAGTGGCACACCATTGACCCTTGCGGCAAGTCCAGCGGGCACAGCGACATATCCACCACTGGTAAAGGCTACATCAGCGTGAAAGTTCCGCACGATGCCTACAGCCTGTGTCATACCAACTGGAACACGTGCAACCCCCTTCATCGTGCGCCAGGAAACAAAGCGTTGCAATTTGCCTGCTTTGATGTGTGCAAAACGAAAACCAGCAGCAGGAATCAGTTCTGTTTCGAGACCATCATCGCTGCCGAGATAGAGAATGTCTGCTTTATAAGTATCTCGTAACTCAGTCGCCACCGAGAGAGCCGGATAAATGTGGCCTCCGGTGCCGCCACCTGATATTAAAACCCGCATATATTTCCTTACTATAAGGTTCTTCCATTAAAGCGAACGCTCAAACCTTCCGCTTTAGTTGTATTGTTCTGGTTATTGTGCGCGTCGAGAGAGCTGGATTCTCCGGCTTCTGGATATAGCGCGAGATATTGAGCAATACTCCGATAGCAGCCATAGTAATTACTAATGAAGAGCCACCATAGGTAATAAACGGCAGTGGCACTCCTGTATAAGGGATCGAGCCAGTGCTTGATCCTATATTGATCATTGCCTGTAAAATCAGCCAGGTCGTTATGCCAGTTGCCAGGAGAGCGCCGTAAATATCCTGTGTGCGCCTGGCAAGACGGAAGCCACGAAAGGCAAGAAACAGAAACAATATGACAACAATAGCGCAACCGATAAAGCCTAGTTCCTCGCCGATAATGGCGAAGATTGAGTCGATATAGGGAAATGGCAAGTAGCCTGTCTTCTGACGACTCGCCCCCAATCCCAGGCCCAACCAACCACCAGACCCCAGCGCTAACAACGACTGATAAAGCTGTAAATTAATAGTTGTTACGTTTTTAAAAGGATCTAGAAAACCCATCAGTCGAAAATAGCGATAGCCACGAAACGCCTGCGATAGAAAAATCAGACCGCCACAGCACATAGCCAGGAAAAACTGTACGAGATTGGCACCTGCGATAAAAAACATCGCCGTCGCAAGGCCTGCAATAATGATCGCAGTCCCCATATCGTTTTCAAGTAACACCAATCCCAGAATCAATCCAACCAACAGAACAAAGGGAGCCAGGCCATACAGGAATGTTCCTACCTGCTTCCCCTTACGAGCAAGCCAATCGGCGACATAGAGCGCCAGCACCAGTTTAGTCAATTCACTAGGCTGAAACGAGAAAAACGAACCGAAACCCAACCAGCGCGACGCACCATAAGCACTCGTTCCTGCAACCAGGACAATCACCAGCAAAGGAAGCACAATGATCATACCAGGAAGCGACACCCGCCGCCATTGCCGATAGTCGATGCGCATAGTCACCAACATCACAACAATCCCAAGTAGCGCCCATATGAGTTGCTTCTGAAAGAAGTAAGAAGCATCTCCATAGTTGCGCTCGGCTAGAAACGAGCTTGAGCTATAGACCATAACCAGGCCAATACACAACAACATCAACAC
>JACDAE010000554.1 GCA_013695595.1 Ktedonobacteraceae bacterium
GTAAAATGGCGTTTCTGCATAGACTGATCCATGCGTGAATAATAAGCGTGTAATCTACCAATCAGGCTATCCTGGACATCGCTGAGCAGATAGCGCAGCTCGGCCCCTGACTGACTACGCAGAAGCGATTGCGAAATAAGGTGTTTCTTCTGTGCAGCGGAAGGATTATCTTCCCCAGAAAATAGACTATTTTTTGGTATGTTTCCCACCTGACGGGGCCACGCTCCGCGTAACCAGGCCACCTGATGGACAGAGGGCGCAGGGCGTTTCTGTGCAACAATAACAGCAGCACCTACATAGGCAGGGAAAACTCCGGAGAGGTGCCAGAGAGCATGAATCGTTGTTTCCTTGAGCAAACGTTGACGTTCAAAGGTCGCATTTGCACGAGCCAGCACAGGATCAGGAATCACAAGACCGATCCAACCGCCAGGCCGTACGACCTGCAATGCCAGATTTAAGAAGAGGAGATAGCTATCGGCCTGCCCATGTTGACGCGTATATTGATAGCCACTGAGATCATTGTTCTTCGTTGCCAGGTAGGGGGGGTTAGCAAGAAAAAGATCAATATTTGTATCTTGCTCCCACCGCAAAGCTAAGCCATCGGCCTGGTGAATATGTAGGGAAGCAGTCTGTTTGTGTTTGCATTCTTTACACTCATAGGTAGCGCATTCATTGCTCTCTTCTAGCAAAATAGTACGCAATTGCATCTCAGCCAGAAAGCAAGCAACAGGATCGGGATCGAAGCCCCAGATATTGCGCTGTACGGCTGCGATCTGCGTTTTATGAGAAAGGCCTGAATGCTGCATGGAAGCCAGGAGACGAGAGGTAACACCTGCCAGAAAATTTCCGCTGCCGCACGCAGGATCAAGCACACGGATATGTGTAAGCTTCTTCTCTGTTGTATACCCGCAGGCATCAAGAATGCGCTCAACCAGTTGTGGTGGAGTTGAGAAATGGCCGCGCGTTTTGCGTTCTTGCACCGGTAAGCTTGCCTCATACCAGTTGAGAATATCGTGTTGTAGCATGAACGGCTTACAGCTTATCTTTCTTGCGCAAAAGTTCCAGTGCCTCGCGAGCCGCCTGACGGCCAGCTTCTTTTATACTGGAAGCTCTTCCCACACCTAACATAACATCATGCTCGAAAACACCAACAAGGAAAAGTCGATCATTATTGCGTCCACTCTGCTCCAACACCCGGTAGCGAGGAAGAGCACCTGAACGCTGCAATACAATCTTTTGCAGGCGTCCTTTGGGATTTGTATCAAGTACCTGCCGATTCACGAGTTCGACCATAGGTAAAATCGAGCGTATAACAAATGCCCGCGCTACCTCCGGTCCCTGATCGATATGGATTGCCCCTACGACTGCCTCCAGCACATCAGCACAGAGGGAGTCGCGTGAGCGCTCGTTAAATGTGCGCAAATTAGCAATATCTACACGAATATAAGGGAAAAGTCCCAATTGCTGCCCAATCAAAGCAAATGCACGACGACTCACCACTTCTGACTTCAAGGTGGTCATCTCACCTTCCGATGCATCGGGAAAGGAGCGGTAAATATGTTCAACGACATGCGCGCTGATAATTGCATCACCCAGGAATTCGAGCGTGTCATACGAATCATGCACAGCCGTCTCTGAGCAGCAGGAGTGGTGCGTGACCGCTCGTTGCAACAACGAGCGGTCATGAAATTTTACCTGGAGCAGTTCTTCCAGCGCGTCAAGGTCATCACTGGCATTATTTATAGCATTTGTATCTTCCATACGGGATTATTATATCTCATTTTAATGACAGGATGCTTCAATAAACACACTCCCAGAATAGGATGGAGGCTCCAAAATTACTATATAGGAGCAAAAACACAAATTGCAACCACAATGGAGCTTGCACGTTAAACATGATAGAGGCTTTCCATTGAACTTCCCTGGTGACAATATCAGTATCCATATCGTAGTTAGTATAGATCTCTACCAAGATTCGTATGCATGGGGAAGGGATATATTTAGCTTTTATCTGTTTAAAGATTGGACGCTCTACCAATGCGATCTATCGTATCATTACGGCAATTACAACATACATTCTTTATAGCACTTCCACTTAGCATAACTCTGCTCTTTCTTTTTCCAGCGCATAGCCATGCCCAGGCAGTCTTACTGCGTTCTGATCCTATTCAGAATGCTGCCCTTAATTCTACGCCCACACGGGTACGCATATGGTTTAGCGACAACCTCAATCCCAGCAACAGCACAGCGTCCGTAGTTAATAGTGCTAATCAACGCATAGACCTTAATAATGCCCATATTTCTGCCACTGACTCACACGAGATAGACGTTGCATTACAACCTCTTCTGGTACCAGGAACCTATAGCGTGCTCTGGACGACACAATCCGCCGACGACGGTTCAGTGCTACGTGGATCTTTTCTTTTCTCCATCACTGAACCCAACGGGACGGTCCCCAAAGCAAATGGATCACTCCCAGGACTGAGCAATCCTGGCCTGTTCGATGGCCCGACTTTCTTCAATTTTATGATGGTTACGCTGATCGATCTAGGCACGATTTTCTGGGTGGGAGCACAACTCTGGCGCATCTTTGTCCTGCACCTTACAGAACAACAAAGCGATGCACAAGAGACGATAGAGAAGCAAGCCGAAATTCGTTTCGACCGCCAATTCTCCTTCCCGCTTCTTGCATTGCTCCTGCTCGCAAACATTGGCTTGATTATAGGACAGGCATTCACACTGACAGATGGAAATAGTGCACAATCTTTCGCCCCCACAATGCTCGTCAGCCTTGTAACCAATGGCAGCTTCGGTACATACTGGACGATGCGCGAGGTCGTAATCTTGCTCGCGCTGCTCCTGGGAATTATCACAGATACGCTCAAGAAGATGCCCCACCCCGTTACAAAGATGCTTTCCTGGCTCAACCTGATCCTTAGCATGGCACTCTTACTTGCCCTGACGCTATCAGGTCATGAAGCAGCCGGTGATATTCCAGGCTATACTGTGATAATAGACTGGCTTCATCTACTCGCCGCCTCACTCTGGATTGGAGGCTTATTATACATTTCTATTATCTACTTGCCCGTACTAAAACAGAGGGCATTCTTAGAAGGCGCACGTTCACTGATCACCACACTTCCCCATTATTCAGCACTTGCAATCACTGGCATACTCATTCTATTGGTCACTGGCCCTTTTGATGCAGCCACCCGTATGAACACATTCGATCAGTTGATCACAACTGAATATGGGCATACATTAATCGTAAAGAGCTTACTTGTAGCAGCCCTAATCATCACGAGTGCCATTCACATCGGGCGGTTACGCCCCCAGCTTGCTAAAGAATATAAAAACCTGGTGAGTTTAGAACAACGTCCAACTATTACCGTACCCACAAGCGATGAGGCGTTTATCCAGCCTGTTTTGCAGGCATCAACCAGTCATTTAGAAGCAAGTATAAAAAGACGGGCTAGCAGGCTGACAGGCATCCTACAGTGGGGATCAGTGTCAGGCATTGCCATACTTATTTGCACTGGCTTGCTCAGCGTTTTTGGAGGATCACTGCAACAAATAGAGGCAAATCAGGCCACACAATCATCACAGAGCAAAGGATTTACGACGACCATAAAAACGAATGATAAGCAGTTCATTGTCACGCTTACCATATCGCCCGATCGCTCTGGCCCCAACACGTTTACAGCAACCGTTTTTGATAACCATGGAGTCAAAGCGGTAAATGTAAGCGTGTCGATTGATGCTACGATGTTGGAGATGGATATGGGTACTACACCAATCAAGTTACAGCCAGATGGAAAAGGCCATTTTAGCGCTACCGGTAACCTGGATATGGGCGGGAAGTGGGGCTTGCGTGTGGAGATACGAGGGCCAGACTTGAAATTACACGAGGCAAATGCGAAGATAGTGGCTGCAAATTGAGATACCATGATCATGGCGTAGGGGCGTGTGCTTGCCACCGCCCGGT
>JACDAE010000569.1 GCA_013695595.1 Ktedonobacteraceae bacterium
ACCATATCGTGCTTTCCATCGCTGGGGATTCCAACCTGGGTAACCACATCCTGATTCTCTTGCCTACCTTTACGCTTAACGGTGTATGAGAAACGCTTGCTTTGTATGAGGGACAACGGATATACTGAATACCATGACAGAAACCAGTGATATTTGGACTGGCAAAGCCCTCAGCTATGATCGGGCACGCCCGACACCACCACCGGCTTTGCTCGATCTGCTGACGCAGTTGATTCATCTGCCGCATCCCGCCCTGGTGGTAGATGTGGGCAGCGGGACCGGACTGTCCACCGCGATCTGGGGTGAACGGGCCGATCTGGTGATTGGGATCGAACCCAATGCCGATATGCGTACCCAGGCTGTACGCAAAGCCCTCGACCATCCCTATGCAGCACATATCCAGTATCAAGAGGGAGTTGCTCATCAGACGGGCCTGCCCGATGCCTGTGCTGATATCGTGACTGCCGCCCAATCGTTTCATTGGATGGAACCAGCTTCGACGCTGGCCGAGATCGCGCGTCTTCTGCGGCCTGGTGGGATCTTCGCGGCCTACGATTATGACTTTCCACCAGCGCTCAACTGGGAGCTTGAGCAGGTTTATCAGGAGGTTGATCAACGCCTCGACACGCTTATGCAGGAGCGTGGACTGACTGGGCCTACTGGGGCTTTCCCGGAATGGCCGAAGCATACCCATCTCGATCGCATGCGTGACAGCGGCCACTTCCGCTTCACCCGTGAGGTGTTGCTTCATCATGTCGAGCAAGGAGACGCTGCACGGTTTCTTGAATTGATTCTGACGAATTCACGCAGCCACCAGTTCACGCTGAAAACCATCACCAAACAAGAGATCGGTTTTGATCGCCTCACACATGCCGCGTTCCAGTCTCTCGGATCCGAACCAATCCCCTGGTATTTGAGTTACCGAGTTCGCATCGGTATCAAGTGAGGAGGGAAATTGGGAGAAGAAAGCCCATCATGCTTTGCCTCATGACGGGCTTTTCGCTCTTCTTTCAATGATAGCACTCTCAAGGGTGTACCAGCATACTCCCCAGCCACGTATCATTGTCAGGAGCTGTCCTTTTCCTCATTGCAGCGACCCCCCTCCCATTGGGCACCAAACCAATGGACTCCCAAGGAACGCGTGATCTCGAAACGCCGCCTTAATACAGAGAAGTGAAATAGTCTTGCTAACTGCTTTCATGGTGAAGAAAGCGAGCGAAAAGAACATCTGTAGCGTTGGATGCTACACCAGATGCTACACCAGATGCTACGCCAACGTGTTTACTTTTCTATTCAACACTATCATACTTATCGTAGGTATTCCCGTAGGAGGTGTTTTCTTAATAGTAACGACGACTGCGGGCCTGGAAAAGAACAAAAGGTTCAGAGGAGGTTCATATGAAACAATTGATGGCGAATCAAGCATGGAGAAAAGCAAGCTTGATGATTACGATTGCTTTGTTTTGTGCGGTGGGTGCTTTTGCGACCACTTTCGCCCGCCCCGCTCATGCAGCAACACAGGCCGAGCATTGTCTGGTCGTTCTTGAGGCGCTCCATGCTGGAGAAAGCACCTCTCGTGTGTTATCGCAGCAATGTACCCAGGGCGATCAACAACGAGTAACTCCTAATATTTGCTTTACCCATCTCATGAGATGGTGGGCAGATGCTAATCACCGTGGCGCTTTCACCGATGTTTGTGGACAATATGGCAAATGTGACAGCGCTGGATATGGCTTTAACTACGTGGGTAGTGCCTGGAATGACCGGATTTCCTCGTTCCAGGTGTTTAACAATTGCACCTACACTCGGGCGTATGAGAATGCCAATTACAGTGGCATTTGCCAGGCATACAACGGAGATATCGACAATGTCGGGTCCGCCCTCAACGACCATATTAGCTCTTTCCGTATCGCGTCGGCCCAATATCATTGCTAGGTGACCCCTGCGTGTACCATCGGCTCACATGATCGGTTACGTACACGCAGCCTTTATCCAACAGGGGATGTCCCATTCCAATACGTCGAGTACCTGGTATACTCAACGTAAGAACAAGGAGGACTCGACCAGATGGATAAACAACGAAAGAGCTCTACTCAGAATTCAAATTGAAGGTAGTTCTGGAAGGCCTGCAATGTGATACCACGCAGGAAGAGGTCTGTAGAAAATTTGGGATCTCCAGTTCGATGTTACATCGCTGGAACAAAGGAGACAAGCATGAGCGCTACCTACACATTCGACGTCTTTTCCAGCCTCGACGGCTTCGGTTCTTGCAACGAACGCGGCGACTGGGGCGGTTACTGGGGCAAGCAAGGCCCCGAACTGCTCGACCACCGCCTCGCCTTGTACGGCGAGAAGCAGCGGATGGTCTTCGGGGCTAACACGTATCGGGAATTCGCGCAGATGCTGGCCTCGAGCACCGAGGAGTCCGACGTGCGTGACCCATGGGTCACCAGGATGAGGAACCTGCCGGCAACGGTGGTATCGACGACACTGGAAGGGCCCCTGGACTGGCCGAATGCGACCGTAGTAAGCGGTGACGCAGTCGACATTGTTGCCCGACTCAAGGAGGAGTCCGAAGTGCCGTTGCGCTCGCACGGCAGCCTATCGATGAACCGGGCGCTGATGGCCGCTGGCCTCGTCGACCGCGTCCAGGTGACGATCTTCCCTGTGATCACTGGTCAGACCGGGGTGGAGCCGATCTTCCAGGGTGCGGCCGACTTCGACCTCAAGCTGATCGAGAGTCGGACACTGGATGGCAACATACAAGAGCTCATCTACGTGCCCACCTTGCATGTCTGAGTCCGTACATTTACTCCTTCAGTATCTGTAAGTAATCTGGCGGATCAGGGAAGCCAATTTGGAGCAGAACAGACCCGCGCCGTGCTCTTAGAGAAGGGCTTCATCCGCTCTATGAGCCGAGCGGGGACTCCAACGGACAACGGGCATGCCGAACGCTTTGTTGGGACCTTTAAGCTGGCGGTTGCGGAGCGCAGGCGCTATCGAACCTTGGGAGACTTTCTCCGGCATCGGAGGACTGGATCAACTTCGGCCTGACCGAATTGAGCACCATAAAATGTACAAGGAGTATGAATTATGAATGAGCATGCTGAACGACCACCACAACCAACCAGCTCGCTTAAACAGTTTGATATCCTGGTTGGTGAATGGAATATGATAGGAGCCCATCCTGGACTTCCATCCGCAGCGCATGGGCATTCTTCTTTTGAATGGCTGATGGAAGGGACCCTGCTGCTCTGGCATTTTGATTGGGAACGCGGAGGCCCTCCGAGCGCTCTCAGTGTTATAGGCCATGATGACTCGGTTGAAACGTGCTCCATGCTCTATTCCGACGAGCGGGGTGTTGCCAGGATCTATCAGATGAGTCTAGAAGGCGGCGTGTGGAAGATGTGGAGAGATGCGCCGGATTTCTCACAACGCATGATTGGTACGATAAGCTCGGATGGAAACACCATTACCTGGTATGGAGAGTTGTCGCGCGATAGTTCAAATTGGGAACAGGATCTGGATGTGACGTATACGAGAAAGCAATGAAAGGAGAAATAGTTTAGTCAGTCTCATATGGCTTGTTGTCCAGGCTCAGGGAGGAAAGTGAGCGGAAGTTGAATCACATCAGACTTATTTGGCGGTTTTTTCTGCGCTGCAAGTCAGGCAGCTTGAGGAAGAGCAGCCCCTCATCAGGTCCGAGCGTTCACAGCTTCAATTGTGGTGGCTGATAGCCCGTCTCGATGAGACGCGGATTTTTCACCTCTTGATGTGTTTGTTGTCCTGCGCCCACTCCATCGTGTAGAAGGCCGGCTCCGTGTCCTGGTATTCGATCTTGAGCATGCCAAGCTCTTCCGCAACCTTGCTGATTTCGAGAGCTGATGAGCAGACCTTCACACCCTTCGTTTCTCTGCTTGAGCTTTTGATTAGCAAGGTTGTGGGTGAACCAAAGTTTGACCGTTTCCGCGCGAAAATGTGTGGCCCCATTGAAGGTGAGCCTACTGCTGCTCTCTCTTAGCCATTAGCCAAACGGTGCGTCCGTTGCCATTTGCAAGAAAGCAAAGAGGGAATCTGGTAGCGGAGTAAGCTCATGGTGTGTCTCGGATGAACTGACGAATAGTATGAGCGAGTGTGTCAGGTTGGTCGAGAGGGATAAGAGTAAAGCTGTCGGAGATCTCCACTAACCGTGCGTGGGGCAGTAGTTCTGCCAACTGTCGTCCGTGTGCAGGGGGCATCATACGATCTTCTTTCGCCCAGACGACGAGTGCTGGACGATCAAACGAGCGCAGACGCTCAGTTGCAGCCAGCAGGTCGCCCTTGTTGGAGTGACGCAGGTACTTCAGGAGATCGCGTCGGATCTCCCGTTGGCTCAGCAGTGGACGCACCCAGGCGTCGGTGATGGCGTTCGGGATCGGTCGCTTTGCCATCCACCCGAAGGCCAACGGCAAGCGGCGCAATGCGCGTAGACGTAGAGGTTGGACGAGGAGGTTCAGACCCCCCGGAATCTTAGCAGCAAACGCTATCGTATGCCCAGGCAGACCGGACGGGATGTTCTCGAAGGCTTCACAAGAGGTAATCACCAGCCGTGCAAGACGCTCTGGATACTCGCTAGCCGTCACCTGGAAAACTCCCAGGTCGTTGCCGACCAAGGTCACATCGCGCAGGTCTAGGGCTTCCAGAAACTCGGCCTGAAGCTTCGCGAGTCCGTGGAATGAGAGATCAGCGTCCGCTCGCATGGACTGCCGATGACTGCCGACAGGCAGCGTCGGCACCACACAGCGGTGGTCGGTACGCAGTTCGCGAACGACGTGATGCCACACTGAGCCATCCATAAGCAGCCCGTGCAGCAGGACGAGAATGGGGCCTCTGCCACCCGTGTCCTCATACTCGATGATTCCCGCTGAGAGTTCGATTTCGTGCATATTTTCATCTCCTTCGTACTCATTTTTTCAGCCTGATTTTATCATGTGGAAGACCTCTCCTGTACCAGCGGCCTCTGGGATCAGAAGTGTCCCGGAACTGCTTAGTTCGTAATAGAGCGAAGCACTAGGAAACTTGAGGGTACTCATACCTTTTTCCTTCCTTTCATTGGGAGGTATTGCTTGGGCACTGTTGCCTTCAGATATGATTCCTTGAGCCTGGCCATTCGTTGTCGTGCTGGCCGCGATCCCTTGACGCTGCTCATCCTGCAAAAAACGTGTCCATGAACCATATTCCCAGGTTGTAACGCCAGCCTTAGTCCAGGATGAGTCCTTTTGTCTTCTCTTCTCAAACGTTAGAAAGAGGCTACTACCGCAGCGACAAAGAGCATCAGGCAAACGGGCGTGTAGACGATGAAGTTGAGTTTATAGAACAGTTCGCTCCTGGATGTTGCCAGACGGAGCATCCACACAATCCCTGCCAGCCCACGGAGCAGGAACCCTATGGCAACCACCATGATGCCGAGTTGGAGCAACGGCCCCGGAACGAGCCGTCCGAATATCCCGAGAGAATGGACCCGAGCAAGCACGATTAACGCACCACAAAACAGGAGACAGGCGAGTGGAACAAGGATAGCAGGTTTGAATGCTCGCGTTTTGTTGATGTTGAGCACTGCCTGGGCTAGTGAGAGCGTATCTCGCATTGGCCAACGTCGGCCTGTGGCCCAGTACGTGTGCAGTAGACCATCTCCAACAAGCACTGTTGCTACGAGTATTCCTGCGAGTTCTTTGACAGATTGACTCATTGTTTTCTCCACTTCCTTATGCTGCTAAAAAGCTCAAGAGCACCTGATTCACTTTTTCAGGCTGATCATCGTACACGGCATGTCCAGCATGATCAAGGACAACAATGCTGGCTTGAGGGTCCAATTGGTGCCATCGTTGAACGTAGCTGGATGAATCTTCAATCGTATCTTGTTTGCCCCAGATGACCAGAGTCGGAGTTTTCATCTTTGGAAGAAGGTGATCGGTCACGCTCCAATCAAGATTGCGTTCCAGCACCCACTGCGAGACCAGGTTGCAATGAAACGTCAGTGGAGGAGAGAGTTCCTGCACCATATCAGCGGTCACCTTTGACGTATCGAACAGAAGTCCCTCCAACAGTTGTCGCGTCGCATCAGCACTTGTTGGCATGAAGAGTTTCATTGTCGCTTCACCCAATATGGGCCACTTTGCGATCTCATAAAACCAGGGATCGGGCAAATCTAAGCCGGTATTATCCATGCCTACATATTTGATGACTCGCTCAGGGTGCTTCTCAGTAAAGTACAGGGCCATCCCGCCACCCCAGGAATTGCCACCGAAGACAGCTTTGGGAATGTGCAGCGTGTTCATAAACATCAATAATGATTGGTTGATTGAGTCCATGGTGTAAATGGTCGTAAAGTCAGGATTCTGTGTGGTCGGAGTTGTATACCCATCACCTGGCGGATCGATCACATAGACCGAATAGTGTGGTGCCAGAGCGGTAACGATATGACGAAATTCATAGATCCAGCCACCACCACCGGGCATGAGTACGACAGGTTCTCCACTCCCTTCATGCAGATAGTGCAAATGGAAGTTGCCTGCATCGATGTAGTGATCGAGGTGCTGCTCCTGCATCAGTGTCAAATAGGCAGGTGTATGGGAGCGATCCTCCTGGGGCATGTAGACGTAAGCGACCCACAACAAGGCTGCGAGACAGAGTGACAACAATGTGACAAAACTATAGGTCGCTCGACGCAACCATGTGTGCTGTAACCAGAAACGTTTCATCTGCTTCTCTCTTTTCTCTATCATTGTGATTTCGCTGTGCGTCCAGCGAATGTATTAAATAAAAAAACAGTATTCTCTGTCAGAAAAGGGTGGGCTATTCTCTCGTGAGACGACTGTGACCGTCTCCAAGCAGCAAATGGACAATATGCTGCTTATAGCGAGCACGGAAGGCGGGATCACGGACATTGACGCCCAATGGTCTCAGGAATGTTTCCGCATGGGCCGTAGGAAACCAGCAGAGAGCGGTGAGGGTAATGAGAAATTGCTCTGCATCACCCTGCCACCCTAAATCCTCTTGCAACGCCTGGACAGCCTCGCGTAAGAGTTGGAACTGAGATGGAAGATTGCCCAGATAGGGAGCTCCATGTAAGGCTTCCCATTCGGTTAAGCGCACAAACGTCGGATGGGTTGTAACGTCATCAAACAGACGCTCAATGACCACACGTAGAATCTCTTGCGCGTTGCCATCAGGAGCAGATGCCTGGTCACGGATAAAGGTGATCAGATTTTGTGAGCGTGTAAACGTTCGTTCCAAGACAGCGTGGTAGAGCTTTTCCTTCGAGCCAAAAAAGTAGTTGGGCAATCCTCGTGTTACCCCCGCCAAGTCACAAATCTCCTGGAGACTCGCAGCATCATACCCTTTTTCGGCAAATACCGCTTCAGCAGCCTCCAGAATCGCTCGTTTGCTGGCCTCGGCAGCCTCCGTTCTTCGGGTATTCTTCCCCTGACCGTTCATAATCTCCTCTGCTCTCGAGTCGTAACAGATATTTCAGTGAACATATTCACTCGCTGTACGTATAGTTAATATAACAAAAAACCGAGAGGCAAGTCAAGAGGTGGAGGATGACGTGCAGGTAATCCCTCGTGACGACTCCCCACATCTGGAAGGGCGGGGGCTTCTCAGGATTGCTCCTGAAGGCTCCGTCCGAGCCAAAGAATCCGGTTGCAACCACCCCAGGTGGCTTGTGGGCACTTAGAGACCTGACGTATCGGCTGGCACAACAAACGATTGGGACGTTATTGCTTTTACCCACGGGAACGATTTACCGTGGAACCTGTAAACAATATTGAGTTGTTCGTGTGCGAATGGATTATATACACAATTTAGCAGGAAAAATGGAGGATGCAAAATAAATGGTACTTTCGCCTTGTTATGCATGTTGCTCAAACCATCGCGACACCCACTGCGTCGGTTTGCTCTGATGCAGGAACACAGCGACGATCATGCTCATGACGGCTCCCCACACGATGTGAGCCGCCATCATGAGTAGATTCCGTCGCAAAGGTTCCCTTTGAGCAGATGCTGAGATGCCAAGTAGTGGCAATAACCCGAGATAACTACCTGCCCACACAACAAGACTGAAGAGCACGCCTTTCATCAATACAGACAGAGGAAGTTTCTTTTCCATAAGGCCATACAGTGCTCCCATTCCTGCGCCATACCCAAAATGGGAAACCAGGGTTGCTCCAACGATTTGGAGGTGACTCATCTGCGGTTTCACATGAACTCGACGCGCTATCTCTTTCGTAATCATCTCAGGTGCTAACGCATAACGCTGCCCCTTCGGCAAAAAGCGGTGTGTAATGAGCATAAAGATAGTCATTGGTCCCGTCGCAATCAGGCCAGCAAAAGCCCCTTTTAACCAGGCTCTTTCAGGGTGACCTTCCACGATGGATGTACGGTATCTCATCTCGTCCTCCTTTACGACGAATGCGTGCCATGTCAGGATACTCTCCTCTCTACACGTTGTTTCAGGGAAAAAAGACCCAGAACCGAGATACTGTCAAAGATAAGACAGAGGGAGAATAGAACACCAGAAGCGAAGGTACTGATAATCAGAGTATGATACATACTCATGATTGAGACAACCAATGTAGATAGCGCCTGCTCAATCGGGGAGAGTTGCCTACCACTTCCAGGAGTCAGCAATTTCTGAACCGTGATGGTCAGCGAGCCAATCTGATCGATCGCCGTCGTGATGATGAGATAGAGCAGAAAGCTCACGGCTCCCAGCACAATCAGGTACATAATTAAAATCGCCAGGAAGCGCGGCATGACGCGCTGTAACAGCTTGACTCCTGGGGCAAGTGCATAGGCAAGCAGGGCTGCAATGACTAACAGGAGGATGGCCCGCACGATATGCGCTGCCCCTAGAGCACGAAAAACACGAGGGCGGTCCATAATGGGCGTAGAACGCCGAGAGGTCAATCTGAGCCACACTATCTACCACGAAATGCGCGAGATGGTCGGGAGGCAGGCAATCGCCAAGGCGCACGGTCAGGTCGAGTGCCTGGGCGTAATCCACTGTTTTGAAGGTTCTTCTCATGACAAGGACACTCGACTTTGAGATGTTACCGCAACAGGCTGACACAATCATGATCTCGTGCGGCACTCACCAGGCATTGCAGTTTTGGCCACCAGTAGTCCTGCTTAGAACCGTTGGTTTGATCCCAGATGGCGACCTGCAAAAAGATCAAGATCATCAAGCGATAATCTTCCCACAACTGATCCCATGTGTAATTCGTGACACCATGTGCATGAAGCGTCGCTAAATACCGGCGCAGCATGGTTTCTTCTCGCTTGTTTTCCTGGCGTTGTGCTGAGGTCCAGAAGGATGCGCACATCATGACCAGATCAAACGCTCCCATCCCTCCAAACGGCAATTGCCAGTCCATCATGTAGACTGTTCCATCCTCATTTGTGCGCGGCACCAGGAAATTGGCGAGATAGGCATCTGTATGGAGAAAGGAGAGTTGGTGGTGCGTCGGGAAGCGCCTGGCGAGATAGCGTTCCCATGCCCTTGGTAGCAAGCGAAGCATCTCACTGATCTCGGAGACGACATCCTGGGGTAACCAATGGCCCTCTGCGGCAAGACAGGACTGCCAATTCTGATCGAGCCACTGGCAATAGTCACGGAAATGCTCCTCATCCTGAAAGTCGGTATCCAGTTCGAGAGGAGGAGTCCCTAATTGTGGATGTTCCCACCATGCTGCATGAAATGCTGCTAACGTGGCGACGATCTGGTGCAACGTCGTCTCAGCGGGCATGCCTTCCTGATGGATTTGCTGTTGGCGAGTGAGGGGAAGGTGATGGGTTGCGCTGAGGTCCTGGAGTAGCAACAACGAGTCTCCTGTCTGCTCATCATACGTCGCCACAACATGCGGGATAATCATGGGGAAATGGTGTGCATCCTGTGCGATAAACTGATAGAAGGCGACCTCACTGCGCCCAGCTTCTCTTCCCCAATCGGTCGGCACATTCTTCTTAATCACCAGTTCCGTTGGCATGTGTGGGACTGCATCCGGTGAATAGCTCACCTTCAGATGTTGAACATGCGAATTAAACGCCTCATTCTCGGCTGTGTGAACCTCGATAACACTTCCTCGCTGGAGCACTTTTGCTTCATAGAGGAGCTTAGTAAGTGTATCAGGTGTCATAGATATAGCCTGCACAAAACAAAACCTGCAATTATCTCTCTCCATCTGGTACCCGTGAAGGGATTCAAACCTTATTATATTGAAGGTGAACAACGCCGTTATCAAACTTTTGTAGGCTTATGAACTCAAGTTTCATCTCAACATTCTCTGGTAGCCAATACGTGCCATTGCCTATTATAAGTGGAGCAATAAATTGGTGATATTCATCTACTAAACCTGCTCTTATTGCTTCAGCCGCTAGATGCGGCCCACCGATACTAAAATCCTTATCAGACTCTATGACCATTTTTTGTAGAGTCTCTGGGTTAAATACATGCTCAATCGTTGAGTTCTCTGTTGATACGTTTGAAAGAGAAGTAGAATAAACGCTCTTTTTTGCGGCTCGCCAAATCCTAGCAAACTGGTTCATGCCTTCACTCGGCCCATCTGTTGGAAGAGTATCGCAGACTGCTAATGTCTCATGCATGTGCCGCCCAAGCAGGAATGTACCCACGTTACGCTCAATGGTATTGATAAAAGCGAGTACCTCTTCACTCGGCTTCGTCCATTCAAAATTGCCATTTTTATCAGCAACGTAACCGTCAAGAGAAGTTGTTATAGAATATATTAATTTACCCATTGTCTTATTGTATCATACAGCTAAAAGCGTTTGAACTTCGTGTACTAGCGTGTAGAGCATAATCAATAGAGGTACGCTCATGCTTAAATGTTCAAAACAAATATTCCTGCTCAGCAGCTATTATACTATCACAGACAGGAAGTGCTAACTCCTCTCCGACAAACTGCTAGTTAGGATCAGTGTACTTCTTAGCAGATCCATTTTAAAATGTGAAGAGTTGAGATGTCTCTAGATCTCAAAAAGCAATAGGCAAGGACGGCTGATACCCCTTTTCTACCCACACTCTTACCTCACCAGAGAGTCTACTGTTACCTATCTCATCAAGGATCAAAAGCGCAGCATCTCCGCGTTTTTTTGCCTCATGAGTCTCTCCTTTGGCCGCTGCAACTAGGCCTAAACGATACAATGCCTCTGCTTTTACCCCTTGCTGCCCATCTGGGATTTGGTGCATCATCTCAGAAAAATAGTCCTCAGCAGCATTCAAGTGATGCTGGATTAGAGCAAGGTCTCCTAATCCCTTAATGACTTCACACACATAGACTGGTTTTTCAATCTGTCGTGCCAGGGCTAGGGCTTCCTGCAATGATGTTTCTGCCTGAGCGTAGTCGTTTCTTCGTATTGCGAGTGCGCCTTGGATGCGCAGTGAATACGTCAACCATTCGCGATGGTCAAGTTGTCTGATCAGACCCAGCGCTTCCTGGTTGTATACCTCAGCCATGGTATATTCGCCAATCTCTTCGCTGGAAGCTGCCATATTGATGAGTAGAAGGCACTTCCATTCCCAATGACCAAGTTGTCTAGCTAGATTCAGTGCTCTCGTTGAAAATAAGATGCTTCCTTGCTCATTCCTTGTTCAGATGCGTTGGCACCAAGATCGATTAGAATCATACACTCTTGTTCTCGATTGTTGATACGGCGAACAATGGTGAGAGCCTCTTGATAGTATGCTTCAGCCCGGATATATTCTCCCCGATTGTCTGCAATCACTCCAAGCACCGTCAATAACCTTGCTCGATAGGTCTCGTTTTTGATCTGATTGGCGAGACTCAGGCCATCTTGTGCATAGACATGCGCCTGTTCATAGAGACCGCGTTTTTCCGTCACCCACCCAAGATCCGAGAGGAATTCACAGATACGCTCTTTCTCATTCGCGCCGCGTGCCAGTTCCAATCCTTCTTGATAATATTCTGTCGCTTGTGTATATTCCCCTTGCTTCTGTGCGACCATTCCAAGATGATGGAAACACGCGATCGTGAGAGGAAGAGTATCCACGATCTTCACCATCTGGTATGCCCTCAGAAGATGAATCTTTGCCTGCTCATAGAGACCTCGTAGGAGCAGAAATGGTGCAAATGAGCATATAATTCTTACAAAGGCCTCTTGCTTTCCCAGGGTATATGCGAGGTCTAAAGCTGTAAGGATATTGTCTCTCTCTTGTTCAAGCATCTCATAGTTTAGTTGATGTGCTTCTACAAAGGGAACGACGAAGCTAACCAATCGTTCAACAGAAAACACATCGGCCTGATGGGCACGCGCATAATCGGCGATAGTCTGATGCAGGGTATAGCGGCCAGATCCGGAACTTTCCAGGAGTCCTGCATCGGTCAATGTATCCAGGGCTTCTAGCGTACATGCAGCAACGACTATAGCAGCCTCCTCAGAAAACGTATTGGGTTTGGATGGAAAAACCGCAAGTGATCGCAAGGCCGTTTGCGCACGTGGATCAAGACGCTCATCACTCACAGCAATGAGCGTTTGCAAAGAAAGCGGTGATCCTACGGGTAAGCTCGGATGGGCTTCGTTGAATGCCGTTGGTTGACTCAAGTATAAGCGTTCGTCTGCGGTCAGCAATCGCTCAATCGACGATTGGAGACGGCGTAGGGGACGCTGATAGGCTTGCGCATGCAAATATCTGCCTGCCAGTGTTAATGCCAGTGGTAGCCCTCCAGCGACATGGACGAGCATACGTATCGTTTCTGTGTTGGTGGACGCGAGTTCTGGAGCCAGGAATTTGAGAAGATCAATGCTCTCTGCTTCGCCCATTTCAGTAACATGGGTTGCTCCCTCCTGTGCAAATTCGGCAGCCAGTGCTGGAAGACGTGTCGTTAGCACATAGGCGCAGTTCTCCCCACCCAGTTTAAGGGCGAATGCGTCCGCGAGATTCCAGGCATCATCAAGCACGATCAAGAAGCGGCTCTGACCAATATATTCCCGTAACGTGTGTGCCCATATTTCACGATGATTTAAGGTTCCTAAGCCATTTGCACTCATACCGAAAAGGGTGCTCCAGCGAGAAAGGATGCCCTCTACATTGGCGGTTGGTCCCATGCCTGCCCATAAAATGCCATCGAAGTGAGCGCGAACGTCTTTCTCATGAGCTAATGCAATTGCGATGGCTGTTTTGCCTACCCCTGGTAAGCCATGAAAGGCGACCTGGACTCCACTCCTTTCCTGCACTAAACGCTGTTTGATCTCCTCAGAGAAGAGGGTACGCCCAATCAGGGAAAGAGAGGAAAGCGAAGGGATGAATGGATCAAGAAGAGGAGTTGACATTCCATCAGGGAGAAAACCCAACTGGACGAAATTTTTTTCAAAGAGGAGGCTTATTTGCTCCTGATGAAAACGTTCTGGCAGTGTGCCCTGTTCCCATCGATTTACCGTGGTGCGGTGGACCTTCAGGTGCTCAGCCAGGTCTTCCTGGCTCCACCCTCGCGCGATGCGTGCTTGCCGCAAGAGTATATTTTTCATGGCTATTTATCACTTTCGCATCAATCCAGTAAAATGGTATAAAGTATTATTTTTCTCCGTGATTTTACCTGACAATACTCCTATCTGGGTAGCTCTCCTCTAACTGGTGAAAAGGTCAGGAGAGCTTGAAAAAATCAGCGTCTGTTGGCATGCTTTGAATATGGAAACAAACAAAGAGCCAATGGACGCGTCTCTTCAATTTTGCCCCAACGAGTCGTGTTCCGCAAGAGGCCAAATAGGGTTGGGCAATATTCGCATTCATGGCCGCAAAAGACCTCGTTACAGGTGTTCTTGCTGTAGAAAGACGTTTAGCGAGAGAAAAGGGACCATGCTTGAAGGGCTACGTACCGATGAGGAGAGGGTAAGAATGGTGGTAACACTCCTTGCATATGGATGTCCACTTCAAGCGATTGTTCATGCATTTGGATATGATGAGCGGACCGTCGCGGCATGGCAACGTCGTGCAGGAGACCATTGTAAGCGCATTCACGTGGAGAGAGTGCAACAAGGGAGAGTGAAGATTCAGCATATTCAAGCGGATGAAATACGAGCGAAAGGAAGGAAAATCGTTGTTTGGATCGCTTTGGCGATGGATGTCACGACACGCTTATGGCTTGCAGGAACGGTGAGCCAGCGTCGAGATCGTCTGCTCATTGATCTCCTCTTGCAACAAGTTCGTGCCTGTTGTCAATTTGTACATGGTCTGCTCGTCTGTACTGATGGCTTTGCAGCCTACCCGAAAAGCATTGTCCGTGCCTTTCGAGAAAAAGTGAAAACGCAGGCAGGACCAGGGAGATGCCGCCTAGAGGTATGGCCTGATTTGTGTATTGCGACGGTGATCAAGCATACAAAGAAAAAGCGGGTGGTAGAAATCACGCGCAAAATTACGAGGGGAACGAGTGAGAAGGCAAAAGAGCTGTTACTTCTGACAAAAGGATGTACCGAATTCAACACGGCTTTTACCCCGCGCTTGAATGGAACCTTTCGGGAGCGTCTTGCCTCTTTAACCCGCAAATGCCGTCATGCTGCTGCACGCATAGAGACGTTGGAGGCTGGAATGTATCTCATTGGATGTACCTACAACTTCTGCACGCCTCATCAGGAACTTTCGAAGAAAACACATTTTGGAGGTCCAACAACCCCAGCAATGGCTGCTGCATTGACTGATCATATCTGGAGTATTCGAGAGCTGTTGTGGTACAAAGTTGCTCCTGCATGTTCGGTTCGATCCGCTCCAGCGAAGCCGAAACGACCGCGTGGACGGCCTCGAAAACACGTCGATGTTGAGCAGATTCAGCCAAAACGACCGCGCGGACGGCCTCCCAAGTACGTTCTGGCTGAGGTTTTAGCCGCTGCCAGAACCGCTGGCGCGTTCACCAGATGATGGGGAGCTACC